>CAYGOW010000088.1:0-3948 GCA_964351425.1 uncultured Roseivirgaceae bacterium | reverse complement strand
CAGGAAAGAAGCATTACCCCGACTTTTCAATATAAGGCGCAAGGAGAATTTGATCAGTTCGACCTCGGCCTTTACCTGACCCTGGAGCCCGTAATTATCGGGGCATGGTACAGGGGCCTTCCATTCAAGACGCTGGAAGGATTTAATAATAACGAGTCGATCGTCATGTTGATAGGATTTACAAAACGCGGACCGGAAGACGCATTTAATATCGGTTACTCCTACGATTACACGGTCTCCAACCTTGGATCAGCCAGCGGAGGCGCTCACGAGATTTCCCTGTCATACATATGGAGTACCAGGGACCCTCGAAGACCTCCTAAAAACGTGATGCAAATCCCTTGTCCTGATTTTTAGTATTTTTGAAACATGGGTCGTAAAAAGAACAAATGGAAAGGTCGTGAAGGCGTAGTCTACTCGACCAGTGATGATTATTCGTACCAATATGACGGGGATGAGCAGGCAGAAACCTTGCCTCCGGGGGAGCAACGTCTGCGTATTAGTTTGGATAAAAAAGCACGTGGCGGTAAACAGGTGACGCTCATTGATGGCTTTACAGGGACGGAAGACGATTTAAAGGATTTGGCCAAGACGCTTAAGCAGTCATGTGGCGTGGGTGGCTCCGCTAAAAATGGAGAAATTCTCATTCAAGGGGATTTTAGGGATAAGGTTGCCGATATACTCAGTCAGAAAGGGTACGGAGTGAAAAAACTCTACTAGACGCCTGGTTCCCAACTCATTTCAAGTTTAGCAAATTTTATTACCGCTTGTATAATTACCTCCCATGCGGGCAGGTTCATTTCATATCTTAGAACGGTTTTATAAAGGATGATTTCCTTTTAGACCCTAATTCTAAACAAAGCTGGTATGAAGCAAACCTACTTGAGTAGGCGTATAAACAGTTGGTTTCTGTTATGCGCCTTATTATTACTATTCTCCTTCTCCGGGGTGAAAGCCCAGGAGTTAAAACCGGTATCCAACACCTACATCATAAAAAATGCTACCGTTGTACAGGCCCCGGGCAGAACGCTCGAAGGGGCACATGTACTGATCCGGGACGGGCTGATTTCTGCCGTTGGCAAGGATTTAACCGTACCCGTTGATGCACAGGTTGTGGAGGGCGACAGTCTTGTTGTTTATGCCGGGTTTATTGATGGACTTTCCCATGCAGGGTTGGAAGAACCTAAGCGACAGGAAAGACCCAATGTCGATGATCCGGGAAATCCTCCAAATGAAATCGCAGGCATAACTCCATACACGGACGTTAGGGAGCTTCTGAGCGGTACTGATAAATCAATTTCATCCTTGCGTGGTGTCGGGTTTACGGTGTCGCATACTGTGCCCTATGGGAACATGTTGCCGGGAAAAGGCGCGATTATCCTGTTGGGTGACAGTAAAGAAGGAGCACTTATCTTTCGTGAGAATGCCTCACTCTACAGTCAGTTTCAGGGTGCACGCGGCGTTTATCCAAACACATTGATTGGCGTGATGGCAAAGTACAGAGAATTGTATACCCAGGCAAAATATGCCCTGAACGACGCTGCGCGATACGCATCGCAGGGTGCGGGCATGCAGCGACCGGCAAACGACCGGGTACTCGAAGCCTTTTATCCTGTTATTCAGGGAACCATGCCTGTCGCCTTCCAAACAGAAGGGGTGAAAGATGTGCATCGTGCCATCACCTTGCAGGAAGACCTTGGATTTAAACTTATCCTGATGGGGGTGAAGCAGAGCTGGGATGTTGCAGAAAATATCAAAAGCAAAAATCTTCCCTTATTCCTGAGTCTTGATTTACCGGAATGGAAGGATGAGCCCAAGGATTCGACCCTGACTGGTGCCGAAGCAGAGGAATATGAAAACCTCTACAACCGCAAACAGGATATTCTTAAAAAATATTATAGTCAGCCAGCCATGCTGAATGGTCAATCCATCGTCTTTGGATTTACCACGAATGGAATGAAGACAGGGGATTTCCATAAAAACCTGCTGAAAATGAAAGAACAGGGTGCTACTGAGGATGTGCTGCTTGCTGCATTAACGACTTCACCCGCCAGCCTGTTGGGTCTTTCCAAGTGGTTGGGAACCGTGGATGCCGGCAAGATGGCAAATCTGGTAGTGACCGATAAAAATTATTTCGAAGAAGATGCTGCTATCCGATACGTATTTGTGGAGGGTAAAAAATATGATTTTGAGGCAAAGCCAAAAAAATCGTCGGAGAAAAGTGACGAAATATCTCCGCTGGGTAAATGGACATTCTCTGCGGATCCGGGAGGAGCGCCGGCAACAGGTACTATCGTTTTCAAAAAGGAAAATGGTGAGTTTACCGGTGTGATGAATTATGATCAGGGAGGGACTTCCTATGACCTGACTGATGTGACATTCGACGGCAGCACACTGAAGTTCGGTGTTATTATCGTTGACGGGGGACAAGAATTCAGTCTTACCGGCACATTAGACTTTTCGAGTGACAGTTATACGGGAACAGTGAGCAGTCCGCAAATCGGAAGCTTTCCAATCAATGGTGAAAAAATCCCTGAATAAAACGCATTAACTATGAAATTCATACTATCATTAATTATATCAACAGTCACCTTCTTTTCTGTCTTGGCACAGGAGAAAGGGGACATATTATTAACGAATGCCACGGTACTGACGGTGACCAATGGGACACTTGAAAACACGGATGTGTTGATTCGGGATGGCAAAATATCCAAAATCGGTCAGGGTCTGCGTGCGCCAAAGGGCGTTAAGGATTACGATGCAACCGGCAAATTTATAATGCCCGGAATCATTGATGCGCATTCACATATCGCATTGGATGCCATTAATGAAGCAACAAGTCCGGTTACTGCGGAGGTATTTACCGGAGATGCCCTGGACCCTCTCGATATATCAATATATCAGGCATTGGCTGGTGGAGTAACTACCTCCCATGCCATGCACGGATCAGCGAATGCCATCGGCGGACAATGCGAAACGATCAAGCATCGCTATGGGACCACTGACCCGGAAGTATTGAAAATGGAAGGTGCCCCGAGGACTATAAAATTTGCCCTGGGAGAAAATCCTACACGAGTGCATGGTTCGGGAAACAACATTGTACCACGTACGCGCATGGGGGTTGAAGCGGTTTTCCGTCGTGCATTCTCCGAAGCCCAGGAATACATGAAGGCCTGGGATACCTATAATGCCAATAAGGACAAGAAAGGGTTTAACGGTATTGCCCCGGAATATAACCTTAGGATGGAAACGCTTGCTGACATCCTCCGTGGCGAAATTATCATTCATTGTCACTCCTACAGAGCGGATGAAATCTACATGCTTATTCAGGTCTGCAAGGATTTTGGTATTGAGAAGTTGGTTTTCCAGCATGTTAATGAAGGCTTCAAAGTGGCTCCTGAATTAGCAAAATATGGCGCTATGGCATCTGTATTTTCCGATTGGTGGGCATATAAGTTTGAAGTGTACTATTCCACCGCGTATAACGCGGCCATACTTACCAGAAATGGTGTGGTTACATCCATTAACTCGGATAGCGGGGAGTTGATCAGACATCTTTACCATGAGGCAGCCAAGTCCCAAAAGTATGGTGATCTGACTGATGATGAAGCATTGACACTTATCACATTGAATCCGGCCAAGCAATTGGGAATTGATGACCGGGTTGGCTCCATTGAAGAAGGTAAAGAAGGGGACGTAGTGGTGTTTAATGCGCATCCGCTAAGTATTTATGCCATCCCGGAATTAACCGTAGTGGACGGGATTGTGCGGTTTGACCGTGAGAATGATCCCGATGATATGCGTATTTATCCAAATCCGGAGGAGGATATTGAAGTAACGCTGTCGGATCATCACCATTCGGATCGCTGTATGCAGAATACAGAATTTTTGTTTCAACAATAAAATAGCCCAGAAAGATGAGAAAGTTAATATATACATTCCTGCTGT
>CAYGOW010000087.1:7402-10958 GCA_964351425.1 uncultured Roseivirgaceae bacterium | reverse complement strand
TTGAGGATCTGGTCGACTGGCGCGTACGGTACCGTGTTAAGTTCAAAATATAATCTTCGGGATAAAGCCGAGAATTATTATTCGGATGAGATAGACCTGGATGAAATTATCCACGGCTAACACCATTTAATAAGCTCCTAAAGGAACAAAAAAACCCGGTATGATTTTCATCATGACCGGGTTTAGCATCCAACCTAAACAAGCTGTTTTTACATGTTTTCTTCGATCAGCGATACGCCTAATCCAGGTGCATTCGTTACACGCATATAGCCATTCTCTATCGTAAAACCGCCTGTGACCACATCAACTTCGAGGTCAAGGCTACCGTCAAGATCAATATAGCGGGTCATTTTAGATGAAAGCGAGGCATGTAACGCGGCTGTAATGCTCACCGAACTTTCGTCATTACACCCCCACATTAATTCCGTATTGGAGTATTTTGCAATATTGGCGATTTGCATCCCGGGATAAACACCCCCTGATTTCATTAATTTGATATTGAATATGCCACAGGCAGATGGTGCATTGGCCAGGATAAAAGCATCATAGGGGGACTTCAGGCTTTCATCCGCTGCAATGAGCTTTTTGATATCTTCAGGGAGTGCTTTAAGTACATCGATGGCATCTGCAGGTACAGGTTGCTCGATGAGCTCGATGGGCATATTCTTTGTCGCCTGGTAAAACTTTTCCAAATCGTCTCTTGTATATCCCTGGTTGGCATCTACCCGTATGGTCATCTCATCGCCGAATACTTCCTTCAGCTTGACCATTCGCTCGATATCTACCTCAACGGAATGACCGGTTTTAACCTTCAAAACACGAAAGCCCAGGCCATGGTATTCCCGGGCTTCTTCTATTGTATCCTCAACATTCTTAATTCCAATCGTTACAGACGTAGGCAGTGTGTCAATTTCCTGACCTAAAAAAGTGGCTAGGGGTACATTGAGATATTTAGTGAAGGCATCATGCAGGGCGATATCCACTGCCGCTCGTGCGGCCGGCGTTTTTGGGAGATTCTCCTGGACTTCCTTCTGAAGGGTATAGAATTCACGAATATCTCTCCCAAGCAGAAAATCGAGATGACCGTGGGAGACAGCATTCTCCGTGTCTTCAATGGATTCCCCCACGACCTGCTGACTGGGGTTGCCAGCACCAATGCCATATAACCCTTCTTCGAGTTCGAGGTGAACAAATACCGCTGCTACGTCACTTACCGTTTTAAAGGCAATGGTATACGGACGTTTATTTCCAAGGTCCTTCTTCCAGACATTGATCTTTTTAATTTTCATGCGTGGTGGGAATCAGTTTTTCTTTTACAATTTTAACAAGCTCGCTCATTCCGTCTTCCATCGGATAAATCACTGGGATTCCGGTAGAGTTATTGAGTGATTTACGAATAACCGGGAGTAAATCCTTGTCTACGCCAGAAGAATTTAATGTAATGGCCCAGGTAGGTGCGCCAAATAATCCAATAAGGTGAATTTCATCGGCCGGATCAGGAATATTTGCCGGATAGTACTCGAGGTGTAAAAATTTTGTGCGAAGCGGGTGATGCTGGAGAATAACTCCATCCAGTTTTCCGGAAATTATAAGCTCTGTACCACATGGTCCGCCCGGGTTTCGTAAACTTGCTTGACCTTCGATAAGAATTACCTCAGGTTTCAAGTCTTCCCAGCAACTGTAAATCGCATGCTCTAATTCGCCGGGAATAAAATCATTGGGAGTGGCGTCGAAAATAAATCCGTGTTTAATGCCCTGCAGCCAACCGGTCTGACCGGTATAGATCATGGCGGCATTTACCCCTGCCTCATTCAACGCGTTCATCAAAAGCTTTGCGGTAGTTCGCTTGCCGAGACCACAATCCGTACCCAGCACACCTATTTTCAATGCTGTTACTTCATCTATTTTACCCTTCCAGAAGTGCAACTCGTCGAAGGGCTTGGACTTACGGATATCGTAAATGGTGGCACCAGTCTTTTGCATGATCTCCTTGAATACGGGTATTTCTGCCAATGGCTGATGTAAACCATTAATGACATCCAGTCCTGCAGTCAACACCTCCTCAATGGTCGGATACAGGCTTTGCGGGAGAATGCCTCCTTTGGTGGCCATCCCGATGACCGCATAATCCGGCTTGTCGCCAAGTTTCAGTAATTCTGAAAATGTGGCTACCACGGGAATATTTTTATGAACCCCGTGGAGAACTTCCCCGGCATCCTTACCCGCTGCGTTCTTGTCAATAACCCCAAGGATTTCAAATCGGGATGAATCCCTGATTAATCCGTGAGCTGTTTTTGCATGCACGGTTTCCAGGAGGTCCCCGGTAATGATACAGGCCTTGCCTTGAAGGTCCTGCATTTCTTTATAGGAAAGTGTCATACACGTATTACTTAGTGCTATTCAAGTATCAATTCTTATCATAAGTTATCTCAAATCTGGATAGGTCAGGCGGATAGTCACGAGGCCGTTCCAGGTCGTATTCGTAAATAAGTTTCCCCAGGTTCTTTAAAAAGGGAAAAGCTATTTCTTCGTATTCATATTCTCCGTCATTATAAATTTTATTCTTATTGGTGTGAATGACCGCACTCAAAAGAAATTCTATATTATTCTCCAGGTCGATGATGTACGCGTTGTCAATGGCGAATCCATAGGCCAACCCGATTTTATTGAAGATCCTGATATGTTTGGGAATCTCCGCGTTTTTGTCGCTTCCGTAGAGCAGAAATTTACTGTAGGCATCGTAGTATTCCGGTGCTGGGTAGGAAGGATAGGTTGTTTCTCCCGGTAACTGGGACATATATTGGTACAGGAAAGACCTTTGATCTTCATCCAGGGCAAACCGGTATTTTTCAGGTGTTGCCTCTGGGAAAAGGACCGCGCGCAGCATTTGTTGCATTTCATCCAGCGGCAGGAAATTCTTTTTGGTAAAATCCATGGGTTCCTTCACCAGCTCTTCTCCTTTAATGTAGCCTTTGCCACGGGTAATGTTTCCTTTCAGGTTAAGATCACCCGAATAGACCTGCATGGGTTGTTCATAAATCAATTTGCCCGTGGCATCAGTAAAGCGAACCGGATTCGTATGCCGGTTTTCATCCTCCGAAAGAGGAATCGATAGCCGGTGAATAATCCGGGTATCCGAATATCCCTTCGCCTTCAAGGTATTCAGAATGTATTCCTGCCCTAGAAATTCATACAGGCGATTGTACGCGTCATTGTCACTGACAACGAATATTTTCTTTATATAATGTTCGGTGGTAGGCATCTTGGCCGGTGCTGTCAAATCCTCAGTTACCGCCGTTTGTCCGGAATATGCACTGTCTGTCAGTAGATACAATTGCCGGGCCAGTCCTAATTCATTTAATCGCTCCAGTGCCAGAAAGGCTACGGGCATTTTGACTGTACTTGCCGGGTAGAAATAGCGGTCCTTGTCAAAATTATAATAGTGAGATGTGAAAGAAGGGCGGTTATCCGCATCCCTGTCAATTTGGGTATAGATGATTTGTACTTCAAAATCATCCTTTTTTTTCAGGACTTTTTTGAAGTTCTTCCCATCGTT
>CAYGOW010000087.1:0-7392 GCA_964351425.1 uncultured Roseivirgaceae bacterium | reverse complement strand
AGCAGATTTTCATCTGATACGCTCTCCTGTGCCGGACTTTCAGTGCATAAAATTCCCATGAGCAAAGTTATTGCCGCAAGTTTCGACATCATGTAAAAGGATTCTTCTTTTAAAGCAGCGGTTGTCGGTCAGCGACCGACAACCCACTGCATCTTTTATTATTGAACATCTATATCGGCTTCTTCCACCTGGGGAAATTCCAGGTTGGAGCGAAATTCTCCGATGAAAGTAATGGATTCACCCGTTGCATCATCAGGAACAGTATAGGTATAGGTCAGACTTCGCTCACCGAATCCTGCACTTGACTCGTCAAATGTCTCCAGTGTTGTCTGAACTCCGCCCCTTTCCACAATCAGCGTAACCGATTGTGCAGGGTCCTCATTATAATTCACATAGTACAGGGTAACAGTAATGTTATCGTCCGCGATGGGCTCGTCATTTGAAACAGAGACATTCGCGATGGTAACGTAACTCTGACCGACTACATCATAAGCGGGTGTAGGGTCATTTTCATCGCAGCTACTGATAAATGGAATCAGTAACAACAGACCTAAAAAGATATTTATATACTTCTTCATAATTCTTTTCTCTTTATTGATTATTGATCCCACCAGATTTTATCCAGCATGGTTACATTCGGTACATTGCTTGAGTTTCGCTGCGTTTCAGATTCAGGATAGATGATGCGTGTAGCAAAATTTCCATTCAAATCAGGATTTAAGTTCTCCGCAACAGTCATATCAGCATACTGAAAATCATAGCGCCGGGCGTCATTGTATGTTTCCGGGTTAAGGAACAAGGCAATGAACTTCTCTTTGAGAATCAGGTCTCGCGTCAAGGAACCAGCGCCAACGGCAACGTCAGGTAATCCAAGGTACGTGTCAATCTCATCCTGGGGCACGCCAATGACTTGCATATGGGATTCAATCCCCTCAAGATAGGCGTTATAGGCTCTTCCGGTATTGTTGGATGCCAAGGCAGCCTCTGCTTCGATGAATTTCAACTCCGTGAAGGTAATCACCTCCAGCGACGACGTCCGTGAGGTATAGTATCCACCTTCTACAAGGTAAGATCGTTCTCCTTGTTCAGCCGCATCGCCACGACCTGCTCCGTTTTCAACGCCGATGTATTCTCCTTCATCGGTAGCGCCAAACATGTAGGGCATTCTTGGGTCAGTGTATCCGTAGGTAGTGCCGTCCATAGCTTCTACCAACTGTTCCGAAATCCAGCCCCCCAATAACAAGTTTGAGTTGTTGATCGCCACGGCAGCCCATGGATTGATCTGAACATCGAAATAGGAAACGGTGGCATCTTCATCAGTACTTGAGAAGCTGGCATCCACAGCAGAAAGTATCTCCGAAGGATTGAAGGATGATGTTTCACTGGCATGAAGCATAAAGCGTGCTTTCAATGCGTTGGCTGCTTTCACCCAAAGATCAATATCCCCCTCATAAATAAAATCATCACTAGCCGGTGTGAAGGACTCATTCGCATTAGCCGCTGAAAGCAAAGTTATGCCTTCATCCAGTAAGGACATGATTGTACCGTACAAGGATTGATCTCCATCATAGGCCGGGGTAATAGTTTGAGCGAAAAAAGCTTCGGAATAGGGAATACTTCCCCACATGTCAACCGTCAGTCCAAGGTTGATTGCTTTTAATACCTTAGCAATCCCCAGGTAGTGGGAGGCGTTCTCTTCTGTTGCCAGTACCTCCATATCACTGATGTCGGTCATGACATCATACAGTTCAAACCATGTCTGATCGTACGGAATTGGCTCCATTGTGTCGGTCGAGCTTGCCGGATTTGGCGAAGCAAGGTATTGCACATAGAAGGAGGTGACCGTACTGACATTTTGAACATTATCTCCGGTTTCAAAAGAGGTTCGTGTCAATAAACCGCTTAACGGGGCATCCGTAGGATTATTCGGGTCATCATTTATATCCAGGTAATCGTCACACCCCGTGATTACCAGAAATGATGCGAGTATAAGTGTTAGTTTATTCAATATTTTCATCACTGATTATTTTAAAGTGAGAGATTAAGCGTAATGAAGTAGCTTCGAACGCCGGGATAACCAAGTCCTGTAAAGGCCGTGGCATTTCCGCCCGCACCGGCACTGAATGATTCAGGGTCAAAGCTTTGCCATGGTGTCCATAGGATAATATTGTTGGCGGAGACCGATAGGCTGGCGCCCTGGAAAGGCGTTTTACTGATTAGATTCTCTCCAAGTGTATATTGCAGGCTGATATTTCGCAGCTTAACAAAAGATGCATCTTTCACGAAATTCTCCGAAACACCTCTGAAGTCATTACGGTAGAAACTGGCACCATAATTTTCACCGTCAGGTCCAATGCCCTGACCAAGCCAGACAGGAATATCGTTGCGGCTTCCGTCAGATTGTACCCCGTCAAAAACGACTACAGCGTTTCTGTCGAGCGAATAATCAAGTTGGCCAAAAGCAGCATAGAAATTGTCATACTGACTGTATTGGTCGATTCCATAACGTGTGTCGATCAGGAATGACAAGGCGAAATTCTTGTAAGTGAATGAATTATTAATACCTGCAAACCAATCTGGTTGTGCGTTACCAATAATTAACTGGTTTCCGTTACGTGCCGGAAATCCGTCTGATCCAATGACCAGTGTGCGGTCCCGATCCAGTACTTCCAGTCCTTCCGGTGTTCCGTTTGGATAATAACGCTGGTAGCTGGTACCGTAAAGGTTTCCGTAAGGATCACCTTCAATGAGCTGCATGGATACCGAGCTTCCTGCATAGCCAAACTGGCTGCCGATAAAGATACTTTCAATGCCATCCCGAATATCAACTACTGTGTTTCGGTTTCTTGTAAAGTTTAACGATACATCCCAGCTAAAATCCGGTGTTCTCACAGGAGTTCCGCGCAGAACCAATTCAATGCCTTTATTTTCAAGTTCACCGGCATTCAGAATCAAACGGGTGAATCCTGTCGCATTGGATACCGGCACCTGCAAAATCTGATCGGCAGAATTTGACTGGTACCAGGTAAAGTCCAGTCCCAGGCGATTATCAAACATATTGGCTTCCAGTCCGAATTCAATTGACGATGTACGTTCAGGCTTCAATTCATTGCTGCCGAGTACATTACTTCGGGTAAATCCAACCTGGCCATTCAATGGATCTGTCGTCGTGTATACCAATTGGGTCTGGTAAGGATTGGTATCCTTTCCAACTTCCGCATAACTGGCTCTTAATTTGGCATAATTGACCCAGGTCGGTAATTCAAGCACTTCGCTGAATACAAATCCAAGGTTAAAGGATGGATAGAAGAAGGACCGGTTTTCTTTGGGAAGCGTAGACGACCAGTCATTTCGTCCGGTGATATTCAGGAATAGAAAATCATCGTAATTCAATGTAAGGTCACCATATAATCCGATAAGACGGCGTTCGAAGATTGCCTGACCTGTCAACTGTTCGGTGACGTTGCTTAAGTGATAAAAGTTGGGGACTACAAATTCATTCCCCGTGGCAACAATGGTATTCCGGCGGATATCAAAAATGTCGTTTCCAACTCTCAGTGTCGCATTCAAACGGTCCGTTATGTCATGATTGAATGTAGCGATAAATGTCGAGGTGATATTTCTGCTATTGATTCGGGTTTCTTCGATAAAACCGGTACTGCTGAGCGGAGACTCATTGGCTACACCCAACGGACCCGGGAGAATTTCCTCCCGCTGATCACTGTACGTATCCAGTCCTATTCGGTAGTTAAGACTGAACCAATCCGTGATATTGTATTTCAAATTAATATTTCCGATGATACGATCCACGTTATCTTCATACGTCCAGAAACGTGCGGTATAGAGCGGATTTGAATTACCGTAGGTACGTTGTGAACCATCCGGATTGATGTAGTCAGTGGGGTCCTGGCTGTATGACCAGTACTGCAACGTTTCCATGATCCGGTCATGAGGAACCCTCAATCCGCCGGAATTGGTATACGTCATACTTCCGGAGGCACTGAATTTGTTATTAAAGTCAATGGTACCGGAAATCTTGGCGGAAACCCGCTGCCAGTCACTGAAAGGAATAACACCTTCCTGGTCAAAGTAAGCAAGTGACGCGAATATGGTCGAATTTTCACCACCACCTGAAACACTCAGGTAATTGTCCGACACTTTTCCTGTCTGCATGACCTCCTTGGTTGTTTCATACATGCGGTAATCCGGATTGATCTGCTGCACTGCTTCCACAGGCGCACCCCAGCTGGGCCAGAAACTGGTAGGCTGGTATTCTCCGGAAAAACCCTGACCAAATCGTTGCTGATAGTCCGGATGGTTATTTACCTCCTCAAACCCATAAGAAGTCTTGAAGTCAACTTTTACGCGACCTGCTTTGCCCTTCTTCGTAGTGATGATGACAGCTCCGTTAGCCGCACGTACACCATATAATGCTGTGGCGGCGGCTCCTTTCAATACGTTGATGGTTTCAATATCATTCGGGTTAAGATCTGCAACACGATTTGATAATCCACGGGGCGTACCGCTTGATTCAAATGTGGAGTTATCAATTTGAATACCATCTACAACAAATAACGGCTGATTGTCCCCATTGGGATTGAGAGATGTGATACCCCGGATAATAATACGGGAACTCATCCCGGGGGCTCCTCCGGAATTAGTAATCTGTACACCGGCAACCTGACCCTGTAATGCATTGACAAGATTGGGTTGCTGGGTTTTTACCAGGTCCTTGCCTTCTACCGTTTGTACAGAATAACCCAGTGATCTGCGTTGCTGTTCCACGCCAAAAGCGGTTACAACGACTTCCTGTAGCTGAGTAACGTCTTCTTTAAGGGTAACATTGATTGTGGTTTGGTTGCCAATATTCACCCGTTGTGTGGTATATCCAATAAAGGAGAATATCAGTGTTTCAGAACCGACAGGCACTTCCAGGGTATATTCCCCGCTTGCACCTGTTACCGTACCCTGAGTGGTCTGGTCGATTACCACCGAAACACCCGGCATACCGCTGCCGGATTCATCGGTTACTCTTCCTGTGACTGTCCGTTGCTGGGCATATGATGCCACACTGGCACAGACGAGCCAGCTGATGATCCAAATTGTAAAAAATCTCTTCATAAGTATATTTTAAGTTTACTGATGTGGTCTCTCTAGTTAGTCAAGTCAGTCAATGGAGAAAAACCGCCAGAAATAAATGAAGAGGCTTGTGTTGTAAATAGCTGAAAACCAATTAATTAATTTAGTAATTGTCAAATCATGGTCAGATTAGTGTAACTTTCATTAAATTTCAATTAATTAGCAGGTAATAACAACACATTATGGTCAGCAAGAGAATTCGTGAAGAGATTGAGCATCATGAGCTTATCCGCTCCTCAATCAATGTTTCGAGGTATGGGAGTGACTGGACGTCCTACCCGCGAACGGTTTTTGAGAATATTGCGAAAAAAATTAACCAGGAGGTAACACATCGTGTTATTGCCAATCCACTGCTTGTGGGGGATAATTTGATCGTCGGACAGGATGAACTGGATTCCGTTTTTTTCAAGAAGGGATTCTCAAGCCTGGAAGAGTATTTGGAGGATCTGAAGTCTTTAAATTCGTATCGCCCATATCACTGGATAAGTGGAAAAACATTGCACTCCTATTGGAATGGGGGAAATGCAAAAGACAAGAAACTGAATGTATTATTAACCTTTCTTGGCATCCCGTTGGACCAATGGGAGGAATGGAAAAACCAGGAAGCGAAGGAGGTTGCTTTTGCCCCGGATACGGATCTGTCTTTGAATGTATTGAGAAAATATTATACTGGATGCTATTTTCGCTATTATCAGAAAACAGATGAGAGTCCCGTCATGGTTAAAACACCTTTTGTTATGCGGACTAGTTTTAATGGTCAGCCGGTGGTTGAGACAAAGACGATCGGACATGAATACCGTAGCATACATATAACCGTTCGTGATGGTGCCCTTTATATTGATTGCGAGAATTTGGATTGGAATGAGAAAGAGAGTTTTATTTTCAATATTGGATTTGAAACCAATCCGCACGTCCTGGTTGGGGTGTCAAATACACTGAATCGCCGCAGGGAAGCACTTGCCATAAAAAACATTCTTGTCAAGCAAAAGGAGCCATTTGATTACCGTACCACAAATGGTGTAGAAATACCTTTTGATGGATATCATCCGCATAATGAGGAGGAGGCTTGTGTATTAGAATATTTCAGGACGTCACAAGACAATCTGATAAAAACGAATTACAGCTATTCGCTTGAAGAATTGCTGATGCCGAAAGTTCACTAAAAAAGTGAAAAGTCAGCCAACTGGCGGAAAAAATTACCCAAGGTACCGGGGACTGCCAGCAAGGTAAAAACAATACCAAATATTCCGCCGGCAAGATGGGCATCGTGGTTAATGTGATCCGCCCCTTTTCGTCCCATGTAAAAGGAATAAATACTGTAAAGTAATGCCCATAATATACCCGGAAAGCAAAGGAGGTCCAGGCCGTAGAGGCAAAGTTCTTCCAGGGGATAAAAGATTACAAAGCTGAACAATACGGCAGATACTCCGCCAGAGGCACCCAATGCATTATAGTGCTCATGATTCCGGTGTTTCATGTAGGTTGGCAAATCCGCGATCACAATGCCCAGAATATACAAGGTAACAAACAGAATGCCTCCTGTGATCACTCCATATTCGCCCATAAAGGTATATTCCACATATTTCCCGAACATCCAGAAAACGAACATATTAAATATCAGGTGGAGGTAATCCTTATGAATAAAGCCTGATGTGAGAAACCGGTAATACTGACGGTGATGATAGGCCATGTAGGGATTGAAAATCCATTTCCGCATGATGGAGCCATCCTTCCAGGCCCATAAGGTGGCGCCGACAGTTATGATTACAAGGACCGTAGTGATATCCAAAGACATAGAAAACCCCGGCATACCCGGGGATTATAATGATTAAATATGAAGTGCCCGGTTTTCCGTAGCGGCAAGACAGGCTTCTTTTACTGCTTCCATGTATGTCGGGTGTGCATGCGACATGCGTGAGACATCTTCTGCTGATGCCCGGTATTCCATAGCTGTCACACCCGCCGCAATCATATCAGCTGCCCTGGCGCCTATGATATGCATCCCAAGAATCTCATCGGTTTCCTTATCGGCCAGGACTTTGACAAGCCCGTCGGTGTCCATACTCGCCCGTGCCCGCCCCAATGCTTTGAAAGGAAAAGAACCCGTTTTGTATTTCCTGCCTTCTTCTTTCAACTCTTCTTCCGTGTATCCGACACTGGCTACCTCTGGCCATGTGTAGACAACACCTGGAATGAGCTTGTAATGAATGTGTGGCTTTTGACCTGCAAGTTGTTCGGCTACCAGGGTGCCTT
>CAYGOW010000086.1:3599-11049 GCA_964351425.1 uncultured Roseivirgaceae bacterium | reverse complement strand
ATCATCGATTAAATCTTCTGCTTTGTCTTCGAGAATGTCAAGGGCTTTTTCAAAGTCTGCTTGTCTGATTCTAATCTCAGTTTGATTCATCACCGTGCTACCCGAAAAAGTAATATCTACCGGAGGTGCATTATCACCAATTTCTGAATCAATGCCGTATTCCTTTAAAATAGACTGTACTTCGAGTGCCTGATTGATCGAAGGGAATTTACGTAGTATGGCGAATTCTTCTTTCATTAGGTTGGCAGACAGAGCAACACGTATCTATCTATGTTGAAAGGATACTGATCTCTCGTAAACCCACTAACAGTGACCTGCCGCTTCTGGAGATTTACTATTGCTGAATAAATATATCGAATTTATAAGTCTCTCGCTAATAATAAATTAGCCAATTCCCCTGGTGCCTCCTGCCGGCTTAAATCGCGGTTATATCTTTATTTGAGTTTATTTCCGGTACTTGTGGAGTAATCCGATACAATCTACGAACCCGCCAAATCGGTTGAAGAGCACGCTTTTCAGGAGTGGTTTTTTTTAGCAGCATGTTTCTTTTTATTGCGGCTTATAATGAATAGTATCCCGATGAGTATGAATGGAATGGTGATTGTCATGATAATGCCAAGGCTCATCCATACGGAGTTATTCATGTTATAGTTATGCACAAAAACCATCGGGCTCAGTACAAGGCCGATAATAATAAAGATAATACCGCCAACTAATTCCCATTTCCACGCAACGATAAGGAAGGCGGTAAGGACAAAGGATGGAATCATGTGCATGAAAAAGCCACCAAGTTGTTGCCAAAAGGTGAGTTCCGGTGAAAATGCATCAAGAGCAAACAAGCTTATAAAAAGAATAGCCAGGATACAGAGTATCCGCGGCAGCCAATGAAATAGCTTAATCGACTTTTTCATTTCTTTTACTTTTTAAAAGTACTTCGGATGCACCGGCATCCGGAGAGCAATTGTTAATGTTTCTTTTACTACTATCAAGGTATCGCATTTGGCCAATTTCACTTTGACCTTGATCATAATGAAGTGGGATTATGCTCATTGCTACCTCATAAGCGACTCATTATTTGCGAGCTATACTTTTTTTGCCGGTAGATGGGGTGTAGAAAAATAACCTTTTAGGAGTAAATGCGCTCTACCTTTCAGCTATGATGAGTAATTGTAATTTCCGTAATGAGTGGCTGAACTATCCCTTAATACTAGTTCAAGAGCAGGCTTGCTTTTTGCATCTCCTTTCGTTGAGATGAATCTGCCTTCTATGTGACTAAAGTCACAGTATCATGGCATTTAAAAGCGTAATATCATCCTATAAAACGATGATCATGAAACTTAAAAAGAACGTGGCATTAAGCGAATCCGGATTCATATTTGATTCGGCGACCGGAGATTCCTATTCGGCTAACCCGGTGGGGTTACGGATTCTGGAATTATTAAAGAATGGCGGTACCACGGAGAAAATAATTGAGAAGATTACTTCCGAATTCGCTGTGGAGAGCAGCCGGGCAGCGCAGGATCTGGATGATTTCACGGCGCTACTTCAACAACTTTATCTCACAGAAGATGGATAAGCCCGTCTTTACTATTGGGATAACCGGATTGAATGCTATCGATAGTCCGGGTTCCGGGGTAGGAGTGATTCGCGCCATTCGTCAGTCCACGTCCTTTGATGTCCGGATCATTGGCCTTGTATATGAATCGCTGGAACCGGGGATTTATATGGAGGGTATTGCCGATAAATCCTACATGATTCCATATCCGTCAGCCGGCCGCGAAGCACTGTTAAAACGGCTAAGCTATATACATTCAAAGGAATCACTGGACCTGCTGATTCCGAATTTCGATGCGGAGCTGTTTAATTTCATAAAACTCGTGCCGGAATTTAAAAAAATGAAAATCCGCACCTTTCTTCCGTCCCTTGCTAAGCTGGAAACCCTGGATAAGATGCATTTGCATGAGTTTGGAAAGAAATTCGGATTCAAGGTGCCCAAGACAAAATTCATTTCAAGTAAGTCGCAGGTAGCTGACCTCGAAAATGATTTTGAGTACCCACTGGTAGTCAAAGGTAAATTTTATGAGGCTTATATTGCTCATTATCCGGAAGAGGTCCCTTCTTTTTTCGATAAGCTGAATGCGAAATGGGGGTTGCCCGTCATTATTCAGGAATTTATCAATGGAACAGAGATTGACGTTGCCGGGATGGGAGACGGCAAAGGGCGCACCGTAGGGGCCATCCCTATGCGTAAACTTTATATCACCGATAAAGGGAAAGCATGGTCGGGCATCGTCATAGATGATCCTGCCCTGTTAAAACTCACGCACAAGTTCGTCAGGGACTCCCGTTGGAAGGGAGGATTCGAATTGGAGATCATGCGTACCAAAGCCAATGAGATGTACATCATGGAAGTGAACCCACGATTTCCGGCCTGGATTTTTACGACCGTGGCCGCGGGTCAGAATCTGCCTGAATCCCTTGTGAAGATCGCGATGGGGCTACCTGCGCCTTCCTTCAAAAAATACGAAGTGGGTACCATGTTCGTACGATATGCCTGGGATAACATTACCAATATCAATGAATTTGAAAAAATATCGAATTATGGAGAGCGCTAAAATAACATCGAAACGTAAATACGAACGACCCATTATCCAGAAGCTGAATACCGGCTTGATGAATAAGTTCGGGACAAGCACGGAAGTCCGTCCGGTAATTGATATTGAAGGAATACCCGTAAGTAAATTAATGGAACTGTACGGCTCGCCGTTGTTCGTGCTTTCTGAAAGTTCGATTCGAAAAACATATAAGAAGACGTTAAAATCATTTACATCGCGCTATCCGAAGGTTCAATTCGCCTGGTCCTATAAAACCAATTATCTGAATGCCGTTTGCAGGGTGTTCCATCAGGAAGGATCCTGGGGAGAAGTCGTTTCCGGATTTGAATATGACAAGGCCCTGGCCAACGGTGTCCCGGGAGATAAGATTATTTTCAATGGTCCGGATAAAACCATCGATGATCTGCGCAAGGCGATTACAAATAATTCATTAATTCATATCGATCATCTGGATGAATTGTATGACCTGGTCGAATTGACAAAAAAGGACCAAAGCAAGGCTCGTGTTGCCATTCGGGTAAACATGGACACAGGTGTCTATCCTATGTGGGACCGGTTTGGACTAAATTATGAGAACGGCCGGGCATGGGATGCCATCAATAAAATTATGGCGGCGGATCATTTGGAATTAGTCGGTCTCCACACCCATATTGGCACCTACATGTTGACGGCTAATGCCTATAAGGTGGCAGCAGAGAAATTAGCCCAACTAGCTATTCGAGTCCACAAAAAATATGGAAAATGGATTCAATACATTGATATGGGGGGTGGTTTTCCTTCAAGGAATAACTTAAAAGGGGCGTATCTTCCCGGAGTTGATACCGTTCCTCCTACGGATGATTTTGCAGAGGCAATCACCTCGGCGTTATTAAACAGTGAATTAGACTTTAAAAATCTTCCGCTTCTTATTTTGGAGACCGGGCGAGCACTTATTGATTCTTCCGGATATCTCCTGGGAACGGTTATTGCCAATAAGAGATTGTCGGACGGCCGGCGCGCAACCATCATTGATGTGGGTGTAAATATTCTTTTCACCTCATTCTGGTATAATCATATGATAAGTCCTGCCCAGGAGTTTTCTCCGTTTAAGGAGAACATGGAAATATTTGGCCCGCTGTGTATGAACATTGATGTTATCCGCGAGAGCATTCTGCTTCCGCCCCTGAATAAGGGAGATCATGTAGTCATTCACAATGTGGGCGCCTACAATATGACCCAATGGATGCAGTTCATTACCCTTCGCCCAAGAGTGGTATTGATAGATCTACATGGTAAAAGTCATGTGATCAGGGAAACAGAAACCCTTGACTATATTAATCAGCTGGAGAATGTTCCGGTTCATTTGCAACACGTTAGCACCGAATGAGACATGTTAGGCTCAGAATACAGGTTTTGGAAGCAGAGTACGCTGAATAGTTACAGCCAGGTATTCTTTTCCAGCAACCCATGGTTTGCCCTCATTCTTTTTGGTATAACCTTTCTGAATCCTTCTGTCGGAATAAGTGGGCTGGTTGTCATTCTCATAACCAACGGGTTGGCACGTTGGTTTGGGTTTGACACAGAGCTGATAAAACGCGGGGATTATAGTTTTAACGGGCTTTTGGTCGGACTTGGTCTTGGCACCTATTATGATCTTACTATTCCATTCATTGTTTTGTTGGTAAATGCCGCGCTTATAACACTGCTTTTAACCGTCTTAATAAGTGGTATACTCTACAAATACCGGCTGCCCTACCTAAGTATTCCCTTTTTACTTTCTTTTTGGTTGATCCTTCTCGCTTCAAGGCAATTTCAATCCCTGGGAATAAGTGAAAGGGGGGTCTTTGTACTAAATGAATTATATGCAACAGGAAGTACATGGCTGGTTAATACATATCATGCACTTCAGGGATTACCCATTCATGAAAGCATTCTCATTTACTTAAAATCCCTGGGGGCCATTTTTTTTCAATTCAATATAGTTTCCGGACTCTTGGTGGCTATCGGATTGATTATCTATTCACGTATTGCCTTCTCCACTTCATTGATCAGTTTTTATGGAGCCTATTTATTCTATCAATTTATCGGGGCGGAAATCACCGATTTAAGCTACAGCTATATTGGCTTTAATTTTATTCTTAGTGGGATCGCTATTGGAGCATTCTTCCTGATACCGTCGTATGCCTCCTATTTATGGTCCCTTTTACTCATTCCGGCCATGGTTATTCTTACCTCTTCCCTTGGCAATCTATTCGCCCCGATACAACTGGGGATCTATTCCCTTCCCTTTAACATGGTGGTTATAGCCTTTATATATCTGATGAATGTTCGGAAAAGGAGCATGAAGCCTTACCTGGTGCCTTATCAATGGTTTTCTCCTGAAACAAACTTGTATGAATATCAGAGCAATCAAAAAAGATATGAAAATTATGGTCGGCCGGGCATTAGTCTTCCGTTTTACGGTGAATGGATGGTCAACCAGGGACATAATGGGGATGTCACCCATAAAAAAGATTGGAAAGATGCCTGGGATTTTGTCATAGTTGACGAAGCCGGAAGGTCTTATTCAGAGGAGGGGGATGTACCCGGACAATATTATTGTTTCGGTAAACCAGTTATTGCGCCTGCTGATGGAGAAGTTGTGGCAGTTGTAGCGGATGTGGAGGATAATGCTATAGGCACATCGAATACAAAAGAGAATTGGGGTAATTCGGTTGTGATAAAACATACTGATTTTCTCTATTCGCAAGTAAGTCACCTGAAGTATCTATCAATTGATGTAAAGAAAGGAGAATTGGTACGCAAAGGGCAGCAACTTGGTCTCTGTGGGAATTCCGGTAGGTCACCCTATCCACACATTCATTTTCAGCTGCAGGGATTCTCTCAGATTGGGTCGCCTACCATTCCATATCCAATAGACCATTACCTTGTCAAAGGAAGCCAATCCAGCTATCAGTTTTATGAAATCCCGCGAAATCAACAAGTAATATCAGGTCTCATCCCCGAAACGGACCTTCTGAACGCGTTCGCTTTTCAACCAGGTCAGTCGATACGCATAAAGCATGGAGAAAATGATTTGGAGTGGGAGATAGGGGTTAACGAATGGAATGATTCCTTCATTTCCGATGGAACATCCCGGGCCTTTTTCAAGAATGATGGGGCCGTTTTTCAGTTCACCTCGTTTACAGGCAATCAGCATACACCATTATTCGATGTTTACAAAGCGCTTTACCGTGTGCCTTTAATTTTTGATAAAGACCTCATCGTGGAGGATCAGCTTCCACTCTATATCCTGGACCGTTCTCTGATCCGTTACCTGTATGATTTTATAGCGCCGTTTGTGGAATGGAGGAGAATTATTTATCGCCTTAAATACATCGAAAAAGATACGAAAAGCCAGGGAATTATTCTCCGGTCAAACGTCGCACAAAAAGGACTGTCCGGCAAGCAGGAATCGTACAAAACAATTATTGAGCAAGGCAAGTTGTTGCGCGTTGAAAAAATGGATGGATCACTCCGTATTGATTTCTCATGAAAAAGCTGATAACCATACTGCTTATTGTCTTGCCGACACTCGTGACTGCCCAGGCTACATTTCAGTACTATGATAGCCTCACTTACGCTCAATACCAGGGAAAGGAGTATCGTCACTTGCTTGTCACGGGAAATGAGGCGCTCAAAGCCGGGTATGATTACTATTACTTGCGGATGAGAGTAGGAATTGCAGCTTACGAACTTGAAAAGTTTGACCAGGCGGTTCGCCACTTCAGCGTAGCTGGTGATTTTAGTATGGATACTAGTGTCGCTGAATATATTTATTACTCGCTGTTGCGTGCTGGCCGGATGGATGAAATGAGGTTGTTCTATTGCGAACATGTCAAGTATCTACCCGATATACAGGAAAACTGTGTGAAAGCCATCTCCGGTGTTTACATGGAAGGAGGATATAAATTTAGCAGTGGGGATATTCCTGAAGTCGGAGACATTGCATTCTCCCATTTTGGATTCTATCATACTATCAGCCCGCGACTTGAGATTTATCAGGGATATACGTGGATTAAGCAAAAGTTATTTGACTCTGAATGGATAAGACGGGGAGGCATGGGGCCGGGGCCAGGCGGTCCGGTTGATTCTGAGATAATCAATGACATCAGTATTATTCAAAATGAATATTATATTAATCTAACCTATCACCCAGGCCATTCAGGCATTACCATTTCGCCGGCAATTCATTATCAGGGCATTAAGGGAGGTGTAAATAATTATGCCCTGGCCATGCAAATGGCCCAACGGATACGCGGAATAAAATGGAGGCTTTCACTGGCAGTTTCTGAAATTAATGAGCTCAACCAGCAGCTCTATTCTGTGGGCGCGACATTTTATCCGATAGGGGACATGTCCCTCTTTGTGGATGCGGAAGTGAACGCGCAAATTGAGAGCGGCAAGACTCGTATGGTATACAATACAAAGGCCGGTATTAAAGTCTTCCCCAGCGTGTGGCTGGAAGGAAATTATGGATGGGGGGATATGGTGAATTATGCTGATATGCATGCCTTTTATCTGTACAATCTTTCAGATGTTATCAAGTACCGATCCGGGGTTTCATTATCCGGACAGTTGCGTAAGAAACATATTTTGCGGACAGGTTTTCTTTACGAGAAAAAGATGAATCCTGAAACAACCAGGAACTATACACATCGTGGGTTTTATATTGGATTAACAATCGGATTATGAAAATTATCATTCTTTCATTCGCATGCTCCATGATTTCCTTGTACCTCTATGCGCAGGACATCAACGGGCTTCAGAAAATTTATAGAGAAAGTTATCAGGCCGAAGCGGATAGTAATTACGAG
>CAYGOW010000086.1:0-3589 GCA_964351425.1 uncultured Roseivirgaceae bacterium | reverse complement strand
ACGGTGAATATTTTGAGTCCATTGAATACTACCAGAAAGCCATAACGCTCATGCCCTATTCATTGGAGGCAAAGCTGGGTATTGCCTATCCGCTGTCTATTCTCGGCAACTGGGAGGCAATCATTGAAAAGTATCAGGAAATTTTGACCATAGACCCGCAGCATTCCTTGACAAACTATCGGTTGGGACTAATTTACTATAATCGACAGGAATATGATGAAGCCCTTTCTTACGTTCAGCGTGTAGTGGATCTTTATCCTTCCGACTATTATTCTGTTGTGCTTCTTGGCTGGATCAATCTAAATATGGGAAAAATTAGAGAAGCACGTATCTTGTTTGAAAAAGCTCTGCAAATAAGTCCGGGAGATAGTTCTGCTTTGGAAGGACTTGATGCGGTTGTGAAGTAAGACGGAACAAATAAATTGTCCGCCACAACCGTGCTTGTCCAGACGTATCTTAATGGATCTGAAATTATCTTTCATGAAATATATGCGCCGGAATGTTGTCTTTTCTCAGTTTAGCTCAGGTGCCTTCCTGTGTTTTGTGCCTTGTTCGTACGAGTACGTGAGTTTAATCAATACAGGCTCATCATACATTCTTCCCAGGAATTGTAAACCGGCGGGTAAATTACCCGTGGTATATCCCATGGGGACGGTGAAGGCGGGTTGTCCGGTATGCGGACTGATCACCTGGCTGTTATCGCCCAGGTATTCTTCTTCGAAATGGTCAATTCTTGCCGGTGGATTATTCCAGGAAGGGTACACAATAGCATCCAACTTCAGCGAATCCATCATGGCTTCAATGGCTTCCCTGAATGCGACGCGCCTTATGTCGGTGTAAGCATCCCCGCAGGGGATTTCCGGATTTTCAAACCTGCCGGAATTGGCGGCGTTTCTTTCCAATCGGCTCCGGGTAAATTCAGAATGGGTCCCGATTCGTATGATATCTTCAATGGATTTTATCGTATCATTCCTTACGTAGTCGGCAAGAAAAACGGCAAGATCTTCCCGAAAGGAAATACACCACTGATTTTGCCGTAGTGAATCAAAGCCGGGAATCACTACCGGGTCAATGATCGTAGCGCCCAGTGATTCCATATCTGTCAGCGCCTTTTCAAATAATGTTTTGATTTCCGGATTTGGATCATCATCACTAAGCGCGCGGAGCACACCTATTCTCGCTCCTTCGAGTCCGTCTGCCTTAAGAAACTGGCTATAGCTGTTGGGAATATGACCCTCTGAATATTCGGTAATCGGATCTTCCGGATCGTACCCGGCCATCACCTCCAATACCCTGGTAGCGTCTTCTACTGTCCTGCACATCGGTCCGACCACATCATTTCTCAGGTAAAGGGGTACAATCGCACTTCGGCTCACCAATCCCAGGGTGGAGCGAAAACCTACCAGGGCACAATGGGAGGAAGGACCCCTGATTGAGTTGCCTGTATCTGTCCCAAGTCCTATGGCACCAAAATTAGCCGCAACGGAAGCGCCCGTTCCACCGCTTGATCCGGCGGGAACGTAGGCAGGGTTATAGGGATTTCTTGTGGTTCCGGCGGTCGAACTTTCGGAGTGCATGGGGCTAAAGGCCCATTCCGCCATATTTGATTTCGCCAGAATAATCGCACCGGCTTCGACCAGTTTATTAATGATAAACGCGTTTTCTTCGGGGATATAATTTTCTAATGCCAGTGCGCCTGCCGTGGTCGGCAAGCCTGCTGTATTAATATTGTCCTTTACAATCAGCGGTATTCCATGCAATGGGCGTAAGGTCCCGGTTTGCTTATATTCATCATCAAGTTGTTTGGCGATCGACTGTGCATCGGGATTTACGATGGTAATTGAATTGATGGAACTATCGAGTGCCTGTATTCTTGTCAAATACGCTTCGACCAAATCCGTGCTCGTATAGGTTCCTTCCTGGTAAGCTTTGTGGATTTCAGAGATGGTTAATTCGGATACATCGATGGGGTCTTGTGACAGCGGTTCGCTGCATGCACTGATCCCTATAAGGAAGACTAATAGCCCTGCGTTTCGTATTGATTTGATCATATTAACATTTTGAGTTCAGGAAGGAAGAGACGTGGTATCGTCAAGTTACTAAATTGTTGCCTTTAAATTGGTTCTCTTTTGGGTAAGATTTTATTTTTTAAAAATGCTTTGTGATGATCCTATTCGGGAAGTTCTACGATCACTTCATTTTTGCGATTAAAAAATTCATACGGAGGATTATACCCTAAAAAGTAAAATTGACCGCTGTGAGGTATTCCTTCGCTAGCCAGAGCTGTAATCAATTTCTCCTTGTATTTTTTAATTTTTTCATCATTTGCCCAACCGCCAAAGGTGATGGCGGCCACTGTCTTGGCCGGTTCTTCATGGAATTTTATCCCGGACTGGTCGGGGCGTGGCAGCGATTCTTTTTTCCATTTTTTAGGCACCATAAACATCATGGTTACTGAATCTTCCAGGGACATGGCTACCGGGGAGGTCATGGCAATTTTCTCGTTTTTGTCATTTCCTCCGAAAATGTACCCGGCTAAAATGGAGAAGCCTTTATTTGATGCCTTTTTATAGTCTTTGACAGGGAGCTTCACCGAAGTAAACAAACTGGCTTCGTACCTGCGGACTTCAAATCCGTTGTACTTTTTCTTTACTACATACGGGTAGGTTTCAATATTGGCCCGGCTTCGTATGGCAAATAGCTGCACAAGAATAAAGGCGATAATAATTACTCCAAGAATGATTATCGCTATTTTCATGATGATTGGTTTAGGGTAGCTATTGTGTAAATCAACTGATTCTTAATGAGAACATCAAGATCAGTTTTCCTTATGCCGCCCTTTGATCCAATTTTTCCCAGTTGAGATCGCCATCATAGCGATGTGTTACCTGGCCATCCTCATTCATGGCCATCAAATGCAGCCAGCCATTATCACACAGGTCTTTTACCGCCGGATGTTTCTTCAGGACAGCATTCATGGCTTCAATGGGTGCTTCAATGATGACATTTAATCTGACTGGTTCATGCTGAAAGTTTTCTCCGTCATGAACGGACTGCCAGGGAAGGCCAACCCGAAGGTCGCCTGAAAAACCTTCAAGTACCCCGATCCCGGCGGTAACGTTGTGGAGTGTTTTATTTCCTGAGCCATGTAATTTGTTATCCACCGTGGAGGCATAATACTGCAAACTAATCCAGCTGGTCACGACCATGGGAGCTGTCATGATAAGTTCGAGCACCCCAAAATCTTTATCGTTTTTCCAGTCATAGGAATGTAAGAATGAGCGCCCTTCCAGATCAATGTTGCGGGTGCGTTCACGCGGTGCTACGACGAATGCGGAGCATCCGGCAAGTCCCCATTCCGGCCGTGTCTGTGACCAGTCTTTGCTTCGGTCGAGGATTGATTGATCGGTATTCGAACTGCCGTCCAGGGCTAATCGTAAAGCACGCTCTGCCCGGGTTCCGCGTCCGGCAGCTTTCAAAGAAGCTTTAAGGTCATCCAGTTCTTTCGTACGATCTGAAGAAATATCATATTCATTGAAGATTGTCACTTCATCTGTCGTGGTGTCGTGGAGACAGGCCAGGAAGACAG
>CAYGOW010000085.1:10887-11115 GCA_964351425.1 uncultured Roseivirgaceae bacterium | reverse complement strand
ACCTGAATCAGGTAAAAGTAAACTTGTTCCGGGCTCGAAAATATATAAGAGAGAAGCTATTCGAATTGAATGCATATGGACTACAATAGAATTGACATATTACTCAACAAGTACTGGGAGGCAGAAACTTCCCTGGAGGAAGAGAAAGAACTCCGGGACTTCTTCGCCAACCATGCGGACGAGTCCAAATGGGCTCACGAGGCCGCACTTTTCAGGTACTTTGAAGAA
>CAYGOW010000085.1:8842-10860 GCA_964351425.1 uncultured Roseivirgaceae bacterium | reverse complement strand
GCAAAGTGCGTCAGCTCTGGATGAATATTGGCAAAATTGCCGCAGTCATCCTGGTACTGGTAAGTGCCGTTTATGTGTCGGTAGTAGACTTTAACGACCGGAAGGAAGAAATCTCCGAATTAGGAACGTTTGAAGATCCTCAAAAGGCATATGAAGAAACGAAAAGGGCGCTTATGATGATTTCACAGTCTATGGGCAAAGGAACTTCGCAAGCACAAAAAGTATCGATTTTCCATGAAGCACAAGAAACAGTGAAAAAAGATATTGAGCCTGCATTTAAAAATGAAGAAGATAATAAGAAATAAATAACAACATGAAAAAGTTAACACTCATCGCAATAATTACCTGTTTCGCCTGGAATGTTCAGGGGCAGGATGCCATCACCAAATTCTTTGGTAAGTATGAAAATGACACGGACTTTACCAACGTGTCCATTTCGCAACGCATGTTCGGGTTAATGACAAACCTGGAAATGGATGATCCGGAAGACCAGGCGATCAGCGATGCCATAAGTAAATTAACAGGTCTGAAAATCCTGGCCAAAGAGGACACCGATCAGGCAAAGGCCCTCTATCAGGAGGCATTCCGACTCATACCGGCTAAGGACTACGATGAACTGATGTCCGTGCGGTCGGAAGATAAAAACATGAAATTCCTGATCAAGGAAAGCGGAGGAACAATCAATGAGCTGCTCATGGTCATGGGCGGAGACCGGGAATTCTTTATCCTGAGTATTGTCGGGGATATTGACCTCCAGCAAATTGCCAAGATCAGTCAGGCACTTGATATCGACGGACTCGATAACCTTGAGAAACTCGATAAAAAAGAAAAGTAAATCAAGAAATTTAAAATTAGAACAACTCAAAAATCAAAATAACAACACAATGAAAAATCTATTAGTAACACTCGTATTAATCGGCTTTGCAGGAATGGCTGCGGCACAAAGTAAATCAGTTGAAAACTTTCGTGCGAAGTACCAGGATGACCGTGATGCCAAGGTGGTCACCATGAATGGCGGTATGTTTGAACTGCTTGCCAGTATCGCGGAAAATATGGAGGACAGTGAAGAGTCCGATGCGATAGCCCGTATTGCCAATGGTATCAAGTCTATGCAAGTGCTTGCCATCCCTGTATTCAAGTCAGGGCTGGAGCCAGCTGAAATTGATAAGCTTCACCAGGATTTGCTTAAAGAAAAGTATGAAGATCTCATGCAAGTCCGAGATGGTGCCAAGAAAGTATACTTTATGGCACAGGGTGATGAAAATGAATTGCGCAACATGATCGTATTGGTCCGCGAAGACGAGGAATTCATCATGTTTAATATAGACGGGACACTTAATATGAAGGATCTTGCTTATATTGTTGATAATCATGACGACATGAATATCGATATCGACTAATATTCAGTAAATATGAATCACGCATCCGTTCCATGAACGGATGCTTTTCTCTATACATCCCATGAACCTAAAATCCATTGTACTAGCACTGCTGCTAACGGCTACTGTCGCTCCTTTATGGGCACAGACGGAAACTACGGATACATTCCATGAAAAGCATGAGGAAGCGTTTACATTGTTCTTCTACAAGAACACGCTCCGGATGCTGAATATGAATGATAATAAGGAGTTTGCCGAATTGATTAAAGATATTGAGAAGATGAAATTTCTCCGTATTGAAAAAGTAGCAGCGGATTTTTCATCACAGGAGTACAAGTCTCTTGTCGACAGCTACCATGAGGAATCGTTTGAAGATCTCATGACCATGCGTCACCAGGGAGCCAACCTGAATGTATTCATTAAAGAAAAGAATGAAACAACGACAGGTCTGGTCATTCTCATGGAAGATGATGAAAATTTTTCTATTTTGGATATCAAAGGAGCCGTGCCACTGCAACGAATTGCGGAGCTCGTCTCAAAATTGCAATCGGCCGACGGCATTGACCTGGGTTGGGATTAATCAGCAAACATCAATCATTTGGAAGCAGTATTAAAAATTGAACATCTGGTGAAAAATTA
>CAYGOW010000085.1:0-8832 GCA_964351425.1 uncultured Roseivirgaceae bacterium | reverse complement strand
CATCACCGCGGTGAATGATTTATCACTGGAGGTTCAGCCGGGAACCGTTTTTGGTATTCTTGGTCCGAACGGAAGTGGTAAAACAACCACTTTAGGAATTATCCTGGACGTCATTAACAAAACCAGTGGATCCTATTACTGGTTTGGCAAGAAACCAGATAAGAACGTCAGAAAACGTATCGGCGCCATTCTCGAGACGCCCATATTTTATCCGTACCTGTCTGCCACCCGAAATCTTGAGATCGTGGCAGAGATCAAAGAAATTGCAAAACCGGATATTGACGGAGTTCTGAAGAAAGTTGAATTGTACGAACGACGAAACGACCGGTTCAAGACATTTTCACTGGGCATGAAGCAACGGCTGTCGATTGCTTCGGCATTACTTTGTGATCCGGAAGTTATGATTCTGGATGAACCTACCAACGGATTGGATCCGCAAGGAATTGCTGAAATACGCGAATTGATCAAATCAATCGCCCTGGAGGGTAAAACCATCATCCTGGCGAGTCACCTGCTGGATGAAGTTCAGAAAGTATGTTCGGACTTTTGTGTCCTCAAGAAGGGCAGGCTGATATACAGCGGTAAGGTGGATGAAGTTTCTTCGGGTGTAGCTATCGTCGATGTACGCGCTGAGTCGGAGAATTTAGAACAGGTTTTGAAAGCGTTTGACGGCGCCTCCAATGTTTCCAGGGAACTTCACGGCTTTATGGTGACCCTGCAACCCGGTAAATCCGCCGCAGATCTCAATAAATTTTTATTCGAAAAAGGAGTAACAGCCTCCCATCTTCTAACGCAGAAGAAAAGCCTTGAGAAACAATTCCTTGAACTTCTAGCCGAATCTGATCATGCTTAGATTACTCCGCCTTGATTATCGTAAAGTAAAAAATTACCGTCCATTCTGGGTGTTAAGTATCCTGTACATGTTCCTGGTGGTAAGTGTTCCTATTTCACTACTCGAGTTTTTAAAATGGCTCAAAATGAAAGGGGCTGAATTCGATGGGTTTGATCCCATGAAAATACCGATTTTGTTCTTCCCGGATATCTGGCAAAACATCACGTATTTCTATACGCTCCCTATTTTCCTCATATTTCTCGGTATTCTGGTCATCATCACGATTTCCAATGAATTCTCCTACAAGACTATCCGACAGAATATCATTGATGGACTGGACCGAAGGGAGTTTATTCAATCGAAGTTAAGCATGATTGTGGTCCTTTCACTGGCATCAACTCTGGTGGTATTCGTCACTTGCCTTTTATCAGGAATGATCTATACCCCTGATCTTTCGATGGGTGAAATGCTGGATGGGATGGAATTTATCTTTGGATACTTTCTGTATGTCCTGCTGTTTCTGGTAATTGCCTTTTTATTAACTGTTTTGCTTCAGCGGTCGGCCTTAACCATCTTTCTGTTGCTCTTGTATCGACCTATTGAAGGAATACTCATTGCAATAGCCGGCAGATATAATGTTGACTTCCTGACGGATTACTTGCCGCTCCAGGCAGCCAGCAGCATGATTGAAGTCCCTTTTCCGAGATATTGGTTTCAGGAGATCACGGATTACCTTCCATTGGTGCCGACTCTCGTCGTGTGCGGGTATATCGTTCTCTTTGTGTATTTGATTTCTTTACGCTTGCGGAAAGCCGATCTATAAGTTTTCATGTTCGGCCCCCTCAGGCTCAATGTGTATCAGGACATCACTTATTTCGGGAAATTGTGATAATAAGTGGTCCTTTAACTGATGCGATAGATCATGTCCGGATTTAACAGTGATGTTGGCCGCCACAATGGCGTGCAGGTCAACAAAAAAACTCATACCGGTTTTCCTCACAAAGCATTTCTCCGTATCCAGAATGCCGTCAACCTTTAAGGATTCATTCCGGATATCTTCAATCAAGTCATGATACATGTGTTCGTCCATGATTTCCCCTAAAGCAGGTCTGAAAATGAGGTATGCATTGTACAAAATGAAACCGGCTGCTACCAGGGCTGCCCAGTCATCGGCTGACTCATAGCCTTCACCAAAGAGCAGGGCAATGGAAATACCAATGAACGCTGCCAATGATGTAATGGCATCGCTGCGGTGATGCCAGGCGTCTGCTTTTAAGGCAGTGCTCCGCGTTTCACGCCCTTTCTTTTCAACAATCCGGTAGAATATTTCCTTCGAGACTATAATAATCCCCAGCACAATAAGCGTGTAGGGTTCCGGGGCTTCCTGTGGACTCCGGATATTTTGAATACTCATAAAAGCTATTGACACAGCCGCCCCGGCCAGGAAAAGCACAACGATAAAGGTAATCAGCGGTTCGGCACGTCCATGTCCGTATGGGTGGTTATTATCCGGCGGACGATTGGCATAATGCAAGCCAAGAAGAACCAGGAAAGAGGAAAATATATCCGTGGTCGACTCAATAGCATCGGCAATCATTGCAAAGGAGTTCCCGAGGATTCCGGTTATCCCCTTTATGAGTGCCAAAAGAAGATTTCCGGCAATACTCAAATAGGTTGCTTTGATCGCTATTTTTGATCTATCGGTCATGTTTTGTAAATATATGCAGGTTGAAGGTGGATTCCCGCAGATGGGTAGTCATGTTTACTTTTTCTACTGCTTACTTTCATTTATATTCGTCCGAAACTAAATAACCATCTATGCAACGTATATTCTGTACCCTTACTTTTTTATTCCTTTTCGCAGCTGCGGCTATGTCCCAGGAATCACTCTACAAGAAAGTAGACATGAAAATTGATGAACTGGAACCAAAGGTCATAGAGTGGCGCCGTGACATTCATGAGAACCCTGAACTTAGTAATCGCGAATTTAATACGGCGGCAAAAGTTGCAGCGCACCTTACCTCACTGGGTATGGAGGTACAAACCGGAGTGGCCCATACTGGAGTCATAGGAATCTTAAAAGGCGGTAAACCGGGCCCTACAGTGGCTCTTCGGGCAGATATGGATGGGTTACCGGTAGTTGAGCAAGCAGATGTTCCATTTGCATCCAAAGCAATAAGTCAATACGAAGGCAAAGAAGTTGGTGTGATGCATGCCTGTGGTCATGATACCCACGTAGCCATTTTAATGGGTGTGGCTGAAATACTTTCCGGAGTGAGAAAAGATATCAGAGGTACAGTGAATTTTATATTTCAGCCTGCCGAGGAAGGTGCGCCAGTGGGTGAAGAAGGTGGTGCTGATCTTATGGTCAAAGAAGGGGTGATGGAAGGTGTTGATGCCGTTTTTGGGCTGCATATTAATTCGAAAACTGAGGCGGGTAAAATTACCTACAAGCCCGGAGGGACCATGGCAAGTGCCACCCGTTACATGATTAAGGTGAAAGGGAAACAGGTGCATGGGGCGTATCCTTGGGACGGTACAGATCCGATCGTTACCGCCGCGCAGATAGTCAATGGCTTACAGACCATTGTCAGCCGAAAAATGGAACTTGTTAATGAGGCAGCTGTGGTAAGCGTGGGAAGTATCCACGGAGGGGTTCGTAATAATATTATTCCGTCGGAGGTTGTGATGGATGGTACCTACCGGGCATTGGATGAAGACATGCGCAAAGAAATAATGGCACAGATTGAACTGAAAGCAACGAAAATTGCGGAAAGCATGGGCGCTACAGCGGAAGTAACTTTCTTTGATTACACACCGGTGACCTACAATGATCCTGAATTGACCAATGCTATGTTGCCTGCACTTTTTGCGGCCGCCGGAGAGGAGAATGTCGTACTAAAAAAGGCGGTAATGGGAGCAGAAGATTTCTCCTTTTTCGCACAGGAAGCGCCAGGATTGTATTTTTTCCTTGGGGGCATGCCTGCCGGGATGGATCCTGCCGATGCACCTGCGCATCATACACCTGAATTTTATGTATCGGAGGAAGGATTAATGGTTGGCGTGAAGGCTTTGAGTTATTGTGCCCTGAGATATTTAACCCTTAAATAAGGTATATTATTAATTTGTGACTTAGTCCAGCTTAAGCCATGAAGAAACTGTTTATCGTTTTATTTTTCTGCTGCATTTCCGTTACGCTTTACGGCCAGTTATCACTCGCCTATCATCAGAGTAACCTGAGTTTTATTGAAGTGGCCTACGAGGTGAATGAGCGGTTTGTTCCATCTGCCCGTATTGGTACTAATGTGTTAATGGAAGATTTTGTCCTGGAACTGGCGGGCTTGTATCAGTTTAAGGAGGCCGATGAGTATGAAGCTTATGCCGGGGGTGGAATACGGTTTGGTGATGCGGCGGGATATGATGATAATGTGTACATCGTGATTCCTGTAGGACTGAATGTCTTTCCTTTTCAGCGCAAAGGATTTGGTTTTCATATGGAACTGGCCCCCATGTTTGGCGGGGAAGCTATACTGCGAGGAAGTTTTGGTATCCGGTACCGTTTCGAAAAGGGGTAAAGATTACCATCGGTTGCTCAGCCCATCCTGTAGCGCCGCCTCATACGCGGATTTATTGAATTTATACAGGCGTGGGGCTTTGTGTGCCAATCCGGTCCGGTGTTCGTCCAGCTTTTCAAGTATCCCATAACTCATCACGCGTCTCGAGAAATTTCGACGATCAAGTTTCTTGTCAAGAATGGCTTCATAAAGCGACTGTAATTCAGGCATGGTGAACTTTTGAGGCAGCAGGTTTTGGCCAATAGGATGATATTGTAAATCTGCTCGTACTTCATCTAAAGCCTTCGTTAATATATCTTTATGGTCGTACATGAGATCAGGAATTTCTTCCAGGTCGTGCCAGGCGCATTCATCCGATAGATGATCAACCGTTGGCTTTACTTTGCTGTGGTTAGTCAGGGCATAATAGCCAATGGAGATAAACCTGCTTTCAAAAAATTTTATTTCATCTTCTTGAATGACATTGTTGGCTACAAGGTCTTTGATCGGTACTCCGGAATTACGATTAGGGTCTGTAAATGTCTTAAATTGTTGCAGGAATAAGTTACTCACACCGGTGCGTTCCTTTAAAATACGCATGGCTGCGTCATCACCATGTTCCGAGTGCATTAAGAAACCTCCGGGTAAAGCCCATGCTTTCATTCCACGCATACGTAGGAGTAATACCTTTAAGCGTGAGTCGTCGAATCCGAATATTACACAATCTAAAGAAATCCCGGGAATGAAAGTGGATTGGTCAAAAGCCATGGTTGGAGTTAAAGATTACGGAATGCTTTGAATAGTCCTGTAAAGAAAATATATTGTGTTTAAATGACACCTTGAATATACGAAAGGGAATATTACCCAAACATTATATTTTATGTCAAAGGTAGTCAAAAGTTTGAGACGAAACATCCAACCTTAATTGTCGATTATTTGATTGGTGGCTTTTGCTGCCATCCGTAAAAAAAAGGGAAGCTATTTAGCCTCCCTTTTTTATGTGATTTTATATCTTATGCTAACTGCGCATCCAGTTTTTGGGAGAGGACTCCTTTAGGCACTGCGCCAATTTGCTTGTCCACTATTTCTCCGTTTTTGAACACCAACAGGGTAGGGATACTCCTGATGCCAAATTTGGCGGATACACCCGGATTTTCATCCACGTTTACTTTGCCAATTACTGCTTTGCCATCATAATCTCCGGCCAGTTCTTCTACAACTGGTCCGATCATTTTACAAGGCCCGCACCAGTCAGCCCAGAAATCCACCAGGACTGGTTTGTCGCTGTTGATGATTTCTTCGAAGTTGGCGTCTGTGATTTCCAATGTCTTACTCATTGCTGATAGTTTTAAATTGTCTTGAAACAGAACGCAAATATACGAACTTTTGGTTCCGGGCTTGTTGGTCTTACTGATAATTAATATCAATGGTCTGATAGCAGACAGTTATCATTAGAGGATTACCCCAAAGCTGATGGCATTTAATTGAGGTCCTTTATCTTCTTTAAACAGATCATTAAGATCATAATTAATGAAGATATCAAATTCACGGATTCCAGCCTGAAAGCGCAATCCATAGCGCCAGTCATTCAGGTAGAAGTTGTCATTGTCTTTTTGCTTATCCTTATCTCCGTCTTCCTTAATCACGGTTTTCGTTTTGCTTCCCAGTCTGTAACCGGCATAGGCACCGATACCAATGCGGAACCCACCGGTACGTCCGACGCCGATATTAAAATCATCTCCTCCCCAGTTATGGTGCGAATGTTTACGTCCAAAATGTAACATAGGTACCGCGCTAATATTCAAGTAGGAGGCATTGAGTTTGCTCTTATGGGCATTGGGAATGCTCTCCTGGCTAAAGATCAGTCCCTCTTCACCCATTTCAATCCGGGTTGAAGGATTTTCAAATTTGAATGCGTACCAACTTACGTCACCGCCCCAGTGAAGGTGCAATTTACCGTCGATGTGTGTATCATTTATTGACTTCAACGCGATGTACCAGGAGCCCCATGGCTTCACCGCATAGGGGGCATTGGAATCTACGCTCTTTCCATCCTCCAGGTAGTTGTTCATGCCCAGGTCGATCATAAAGTCATTATGTGTCCCAAGGTTGGCCTTTTTCATGTTCGCCTCATTTTCATTATCCTGCGCGAATACTGTGAGACTGAAGGTCATAAGCAATAGAGAGAGTAATAGTGTTGTTTTCATGATTATTTTGAGTTTTGTTGTTTACTGTTTATTTGTTGTTGTTATTTTATTAAAAGATGATGCCAAAGCTGATCGCATTCAGCGAGGGGCCACGGTCCTCCTTAAATAGTTCATTGAGGTCATAGTTGAAAAAGAGGTCCGTCCCCCGAAAACCGGCTTGTACCCGAACGCCATACCGAAAGTCATTCAGGAAGAATGAGTCGTGATTTTTCTTTTTTCGGTTTTCACCATCGTCGTACTTTACTTTGAAATAGCTACCAATCCGGTATCCGGCATACATTCCCGCACCCACTCTAAACCCGTTCCTGCTTCCGTTTTTTCCAAGGTTGAAGGTTGGGACAATCGATGCGTTCAGGTAGGCAACGGTCAGTTTACTTTTCTTGAAATTCGCATCCAGCATTTCCGGGTTGGGGATGAATTCGACCTGCTCATCTCCACGGATCACATAGGTATCGTCATTCTGAAATTTAAAATTGTACCAGCTGACATTGATTCCGCCTTCTATGGAGAATGTTTTTGAGAGCGGGAACTGGTTTACCCAACCTAGCGCCACGTACCAGGAGCCCCATGGGCGTACATTATAGGCGGCGTTTGAGGAGGGGGTGGAACCATTCTCCAGGTAATTATTCATACCTAGTTCAATATTGAAGGAATGCTTGATACGATCATAATTTACCTCAACCACACCGGTTTCCACCTGGGTCATGGTAGGCTCCTCAGGTTCTTTGGGTGGATTGGGAGTCTCAATTTCCTGCACATCGGCCAGCGAAAGGACGATCACCGAATCGGGACCCATGGTCGCTTGCAGGCGCTGCATAATTTTGTTGAGATCATACGACTTTATCTTCGCAATGTCGGTCGTATCGTTTACAATGAACATCAGCTTACTTTTTCCAACATCGATGATCAAGGTATCCCCGATATTCTGTGCCAGGGCCCATGGAGCCAGCAGCAGTGTAACGAATAGGGTTAGCAGTAATCTTTTCATGGCTATTCTGTTTCTTCTTTATTAAATGTCAATAGTTCATTCTTGGCTTCGCGTAGCTCTACCAATCCATTTTCCAGGGTGGCCGGCGCATTTTTTACGGTGGCCCATAATTTCTTAAATCCTGTCTTTTTGCCCGTCGAATCCGTCGGGTTGTCTGTTGGTGAATTGTCAGGCAACAAGGCGTCATCAAACTCCTCAATCGAAATGTGCAGTGTGGTGGTTGTATTTTTTCCCGAATTCGATGGGGAAGATTCATTCGATGCCAGCGCTTCTGCTACCTCTGCTTCCTGTGGCAACACAGCCGGATCGTTTTGAATAACTTCAGCAAGGCTTGTTGTATTCTCCGGTTTTACCTCGGGCATACTGTTTTTATTTGATCGATCCTTCCGATCGGTCACCTCTTTTATATCCTTTGTTATGTTGGATGATTCAGAAGCCTGCGCGACCTGCGGAGTTGAAGGGATGGGATCCTGTAGAATGGAGGAATCTTCATCCGGGTCTTCTTCCTGTATCGGTGCCATATCTGTTTGTTCCGGATCCATCTTGGCCACTTCCGGTGACGGTTGTACTTCTTCTGCCGGTTCAATAGTCGCCAGGGTTGAAGCCGGCTCACGTGTCCAGTAGACCATGCCCGCCACACATAAAAGGAGAATGGCTGCGGCTACCTGCCACCACTGAACAATTATGCGCTTCTTCTTTTCAGGCAATGCTTGTTCAAGACGTTCCCATGCATTATCGGATACGGGCCGATTATGATCCTGAAGTTTATTTTTAAACAGATTATCTAATTCTTCCTTGCTCATCGCTCGTTAATTTTGTTGATGGCTTCTTCTTGTTCAAGAAGATGTTTTTGCAACAAGGCCCTTGCGCGGCTGAGTTGCGATTTGCTGGTATTCTCAGAAATTCCTAATGAATCAGCAATTTCCTTGTGTGAGAATCCTTCAATGGCGTACATGTTAAAAACTGTACGGTAACCCGTTGGCAATTGCTCAACAAGTTTCATCAGGTCTTCAGCGTGAAGATGGTTGTCAAGGACAGCGTAATCAGGTTCACGACTGGCTTCCTCGATATCAACTTCCAGGTACATGTGCTTGTTCTTCCGGATGTAGGTAAGTGATTCATTCACCATTATCCTTCGAATCCAACCTTCAAAACTTCCTTCATGTTTAAACTGGTCCAGCTTTTCAAATACCTTGACAAAACCTGTAATCATGACTCCCTCGGCTTCACTTTTATCTGAAACGTACCGGC
>CAYGOW010000084.1:10969-11211 GCA_964351425.1 uncultured Roseivirgaceae bacterium | reverse complement strand
GTTGTCTTTTCTGTTATGCTGATTGCACCCAGCTGGGGCGGGATGCTGAACGGACTGCTCACCCTGCGTGGGGCATGGGACAGGGTCAGAGAAGATCCTGTTCTAAAATTCATGGTTGTGGCCGTGACCGCCTATGGTATGTCCACGTTTGAAGGGCCTATGCTCTCCCTGAAAAATGTCAATGCGATTGCCCACTTCTCGGATTGGATCATTGCCCACGTACATATTGGTGGATTGGGATG
>CAYGOW010000084.1:8088-10895 GCA_964351425.1 uncultured Roseivirgaceae bacterium | reverse complement strand
TCTGGTGCCCTTGGTTGGGTAGGCTTTATGGTCTTTGGTATGCTTTATTGGTTGATCCCGAAAATGTGGGGAACCAAACTCTTCTCACTGCGCCTTGCCAATACCCACTTCTGGATAGGTACACTTGGAATCATTATATATGCACTGCCCATGTATGTTGCCGGCGTTACTCAGTCCCTGATGTGGAAAGAGTTTAACGAAGTGGGATCGCTGGAATACAGTAACTTTCTGCAAACTGTAACGCAGATACTTCCCTTGTACATGCTACGTGCAGTAGGTGGTGGACTCTACCTGATTGGAGCCTTGATCATGACCTATAACCTGATCAAGACAGCAGCGCAAGGTTCGTTTATTCCTAACGAAGCGGCTGAGGCACCGGCACTCGAAAGTGCACCTAAACATGCGGATGGTCACTGGCACAGCAAACTGGAAAGAAAACCAGTATTGTTTACCGTACTGACACTTGTTGCCATCCTGATCGGAGGAGTCATTGAAATGGTTCCTACTTTCCTGATCAAAACCAATATACCTACCATCGCTAGTGTAAAACCTTATTCTCCCCTGGAGTTGCACGGAAGAGATATTTACATTCGTGAGGGATGTGTAAGCTGCCATACACAGATGGTGCGGCCATTCCGCAACGAGACACTGCGCTATGGAGAATATTCAAAAGCGGGAGAATATGTCTACGACCACCCATTCCTGTGGGGATCTAAGCGAACAGGTCCCGATTTGCACCGGGTGGGAGGTAAGTACCTGAATTCATGGCATTTCAGACACATGTGGCAGCCTTCGCTGACCTCTGAAGGCTCCATTATGCCTACCTATCAATGGCTATACACCGATGATATTGATATGGAGGCTACGGCTGGAAAAATTACTGCCTTGCGCAAGGTGGGGGTACCGTACGAAGAAGGGTTTGAAGAGATTGCCAATGTGGCGCTTGAAGAACAGGCTGAATTAATAGTCCACAACCTTAATGAGGACCTGGACCAGGTGACATTGGCCACGGACGATGGTGAACTCGTGGTAGTACCCGATAAAAACAAAGAGATCATAGCGCTAATTGCTTACTTACAGCGTCTGGGTACTGATATTACCGTAAAAACGGAAGATGCAACCGAAGAATTAAGCTCTAATTAAAAAGTTATGTTTAAACACTATTTTGAACAAATCGAACAAGTGGAGATATGGCCAATCATATCCTTGTCCATCTTCTTTGTCTTCTTTGTTTGTCTTTTGATTTACGTTCTGACGATTGATAAGACCTACATTAAGGAGGTAAGTGAACTCCCTATGGATGATACCCCTTTAACGAATCCAAACGATAATCGATCATGAAAAAGACACTATTCAGACTTCTTGCTTTACTATTGTTTTTATTTCCGGCTACCTCTCAAGCCCAAACGGCAGGTATACCTCAGGATGTAGCCATCTATATTATGGCTGGATTCGTTCTTGTCATTGCCATATTGGTTCTGGTCGTTTCGGTGGTGGTCCTGCAAGTCCTTCGTTCGATGGTGAAGCAGGAGGAAGCTAAAAAGGCCGCGATTGAAGGCCGGGAAGTAGAAGAGAAGGCATCTTTCTGGAAAAGGTTTCTCACCAAGGCCAATGATGCTGTGCCGATTGAAGAGGAACGGGAAATATTACTGGATCATAATTATGATGGGATCCGGGAGTTGGACAATCATTTACCACCGTGGTGGAAATGGCTGTTTTATTTGACTATTGCCTTCGGGGTAGTGTATCTCTTTGTATATCACGTAACCGATTCTTTGCCTTTGCAAACGGAGGAGTATGAAATGCAGGTGGCTGAAGCGGAAGCGCTGAAAGCCCAACGTCTGCTGGAGAGTCCACAAGTGGCGATTGATGAGTCATCGGTTGTTTTTGTCGACGATGCAGCAGCCCTGGCCAGTGGAAAACAAGTGTATGACAATAACTGCGCCCAATGTCACCGACCGGACGGTGGAGGCAGTATTGGCCCGAATCTGACCGACGAGTACTGGATTCACGGTGGATCCATCCAGAACATATTTACCACCATTAAGGTTGGCGTTCCGGCCAAAGGTATGATTTCCTGGGAGCCATTATTATCTCCTGAACAAATGCAGAATGTGGCTTCCTACATAATGACGTTAAGTGGAACCAATCCGCCTAATCCAAAAGCCCCACAGGGTGAGGTATATGCCCCGGAAGATAATCAGCCTGAAGAAACAGAGATGCCGGATAGTGTATCCGTAACAACAGCAAGTTTATAAATAGGACCATGAGTGAAACGAAGGGAGCGGAAAAACTTTACGAATACGATGAGGAATTCAGGGATACCATTGCCACCGTTGATGAAAAGGGAAAACGGATTTGGGTCTATCCTAAGAAGCCTTCGGGTCGTTTTCACTCATACCGTATTGTCGTAACGGTCGTATTGCTCGGAATACTGTTCGCCGGTCCGTTTATAAGGATCGGCGGGCAACCGTTATTAATGCTGAATTTCTTCGAGCGCAAGTTTGTGATTTTGGGCAACGTTTTCTGGCCACAGGATTTTTTCCTGCTGGCGTTATTGCTCATTACGTTCTTTGTTTTCATTATTCTCTTTACGGTAATTTTCGGACGGATATGGTGCGGCTGGGCATGTCCTCAGACGTTGTTCATGGAAATGGTCTTTCGTAAAATTGAATATCTTATCGAAGGAGATGCCAACAAGCAGCGCAAACTGGATCAGGGGCCATGGAACATGGAAAAAATAGGAAAGAAGTCCCTCAAGCATGTGATTTTCCTGGCGATCGCAATTTTGATAGCCCATACAGTAA
>CAYGOW010000084.1:3017-7979 GCA_964351425.1 uncultured Roseivirgaceae bacterium | reverse complement strand
TTCAGGGAACAGGCGTGTGTAGCGGTATGTCCTTATGGTCGCCTTCAGGGTGTATTACTGGATAAAAAATCGATTGTCATTGCTTATGACTGGATCCGTGGTGAACCCAGAGGTAAAATCAAAAAAGGACAGGAACAGGAACATCTCGGTGACTGCATTGACTGTAAACTTTGCGTACATGCTTGTCCGACCGGAATCGATATCAGAAATGGTACCCAATTGGAGTGTGTCAACTGTACGGCCTGTATTGATGCCTGTGATCAGGTGATGGAAAAAGTAGATAAGCCAAAGGGACTTATCCGGTATGCCTCCTATGATTCTATTAAAGAAGGTAAGCATAAGCTTTTCAATACACGCGTTAAGGCGTATTCTGTAGTCTTGCTTGTACTTGTCAGCATATTGAGCTTCGCATTGTTTACCCGATCGGAAGTGGAAACAACCATATTGAAAGTGCCGGGTCAGCTATTTCAGCGACAGGAGGGAGGCCGCATTACGAATGTATTGAATATCCAATTTGTCAATAAAACCGCTGATGCCATGGATATGCGCTTGGAAATCAGGGGGCTGGAGGCAGCCGAAATAAGCCAGGTCGGGCGTGACGAGGTGGTCGTTCCGGCGAACGAATTGGTTGAAAGGATTTTTATTATCTCCATTCCGGAATCAGAACTCACCGGAATGCAGACGGATTTAATGATTTTAATTTATGGAAACGGAGAACTGGTTGAAGAGAAACCAATCAAATTCCTCGGTCCATCCACTTTGAACAAATAAGTTATGAATTGGGGATATCGAATTGTACTCACTTTTGTCCTTTTTATCGCGCTGATTGCAACGCTGGTAGTTATTAGTATGCGACAGGACGTGAATCTGGTCGCTGAGGATTACTATAAACAGGAAATTGAATACCAGGATCAGATTGACAGGTTACAGCGCACGAGCGAACTCAGTCAGCAGCCTGAAATCACCTTAAACCGGCAAAGGGAATCGCTACTAGTTGCATTGAACCAGGAGGACATTGATGAAGGGGAAATTGTATTCTTCAGGCCTTCGGATTCGTCCAAGGATCGGGTCGTTGCTATTTCATCCGTAGATCATGAGATTTCAACGGTGGGATGGGACCGCGGTTTATGGACGGTTAAGCTACACTGGGTATCCAATGGGAAAGAATATTATACGGAACAAACAATCACCTTGTAATGCTGCTTACGGGATTATTTATCGGATTGGTTGGCGGAATGCACTGTGTGCTCATGTGCAGTCCGGTGGTTTTTGCTTTAAACCCTTCCCGTAAATTTGGCCGTCAGTTTGCCTACCACGCCGGTAGAATTTTCATGTATGCAATGCTTGGGTTACTGATTGGTGCCATTGGAGGAGGCCTTTCCTTCTTTGGCTGGCAGCAGGGATTATCAATTGCGATGGGAGTCCTGATGATTCTTATGACGCTGATACCTTCCATGCGCACACGTCTCTACAGTCTTTCATCGAATAGTCCGTTTCTTCGCTCGGCGCGACAATGGATGCAAGGGGCAGGGTCTCTTAAGCCTGTGGTAGCAGGCATGTTGAACGGGTTGCTTCCATGTGGTCTTGTTTACGTTGGACTGACCGGATCACTGGCCCTGGGCAATATGCTGGACGGTTCCTTATTTATGCTTGGTTTTGGCTTAGGCACCGTACCGTGGTTAGCAGGTGTTGTTTCAGCAAGTGCATTTATCCCCGTGGCATTTCGTAAAAAAGCGTCCAGGGCGGTTCCGATTCTGGCAATTTTTATCGGAGTCCTTTTTATTCTCCGTGGATTAGCACTTGATATACCCTATTTAAGTCCGGCGTTACAAGCTATTGGTTTGCCGGAGCAAATGACCATCTGTGGTGGATAATTAACGGGCAATATGCCATTTCATGATTTTTTCCAGCTTATCAGGATCCTTGATTATCAGATTGCCTCCTTTTGCTTCCAGAATATCTTCGTCCTTAAAGTCTGAAATCACGCGTATAACTGATTCGGTTGCGGTACCAACCATATTACTTAAATCTTCCCGTGATATTTTTAATTTATTCTCATCGTCCCCCACTTTTTTGTTCAGGGTAATCAAGGCCTCAGCTGTACGCTGACGTACGGTATTGTAGGCCAGGTGAAGTAATTGTTCCTCTTTTTCATCCACTTTCTGTGAGAGTAACTGGATGAACTTTGCGGCAATATCCTTGTTTGACAAAATGAGCTGCATAAATATATCCCGCGGAATAATCAATACCTCACTATCTTCCATCGCCATGGAATGGTCACTAAAAGTCTGATCCTTGAGAATGGCTTCATACCCAAGAAAATCACCTTCCGAATAAATTCCTGTTATCAGTTCTTTTCCTTCCAGGTTGGTCCTGAATGTTTTTATCTTTCCCGACTGAATGTAGTATAAATGGTGGGGATAATCTCCGGCTCGATAGATGTCGTTTTTCTTACGATAGGTCCGCACCTTATGAAGTTCCTGGTCCTCCACATAATGAAGCAGGTCTTTGATATCCTTGATGAAATCCTTAATGCCTTCTGCTCCCTGATTATATTCTTTCGCCAATAGGTCCGATTTCTTAAATCGCGTTTCAATGGCATCCAGTAATTCAGTATCATCGAATGGCTTGGTAATGTAATCATCTGCCCCCATGACCATACCTTTTCGCATATCGGCACGCTCCGTTTTCGCGGTGAGGAAAATGAACGGAATTTTTGCAGTATCGTCTTTCTTGTTTAGAATATGCAGTACGCCATAGCCGTCCAGTTCAGGCATCATGATGTCGCAAATGATCAGGTCCGGCTTTACACTTTGCGCCAATTCAATCCCATGCTTACCATCCGGGGCAGTTACGCAACTGTAGCCGGCAAGTTCAAGTATTTCAGAAATATTTTCGCGGATATCCGTGTTATCCTCAATAATCAGAATTTTTTTCATGGTGTGCTGGTGATTGGTATTTTGACACTGAAGGTAGTGCCCTGGTTTTCCTTGCTTTCAAATGTAATGATACCATTTAACAAGTCGACATATTTTTGTACAATATGCAGCCCTAATCCGGTTCCCTGTATATTTTGCGCATTCTTTGCCCTGAAAAATCGTTCGAACAGATCGGACTGGTCCTCTTCCGGAATGCCCATTCCCTGATCGGTAACATCGATCAATAGGAAGCCGTCCTCATAATTTGCATTGATGGTGATCTGACTGTTTTCCGGAGAATATTTAATTGCGTTTGACAAGAGGTTGATCAGGATATTTTTGATGACTTTTGGCTCACTCTGGATCATTCGGTTGAAACTGGTCTTGCAATCAATGTGTTGGCCTTCCTTAAGCAATGAGTCCATTTCTTCCGTTACTTCTTTAAGCAACCCAAGAATATCAATCTGGCTGTAATCCGTGCTGATCTTTCCCTCTTCAAGTCTGGCGAGTGAAAGGAAGTCATCCAGGATGTCATTCAGGTGATCAATGGAATTTTTGATTTTACCTACATGGCGCAATCGTTTATCCGTCTGATCAAGTGCTTCGTATTTTTCAATTAATGACGCCGATGATTTTATGGTCGACAGGGGGGTTCGGAACTCATGGGATGCCATGGAGACAAAGCGGGACTTTAAATCGTTTAATTCCCGTTCCCGTTCCAATGATTTTTTAGCGTCTGTTTCTGCTTTTTTACGAATCGCCATTTACTCTTCACGCTCAGTATTTGCATTCAAAAGCTGTTCTGTCCTTTCTTTCACTCGCTTTTCCAGTTCAGTGGCGTAGGCAACTAATTGTTCCTCACTGCGCTTCAGCGCTAATTCCATTTCTTTTCTGGCGGTAATATCGATGATATATGCTACAGTATGTCGTTCGCCGTTAATATGTACCGAGTTTAAGCTGGCCTCTACAGGAAATTCATAGCCGCTTTTATGCAGCCCCACCAGATCTCTTCCGTGACCCATTCGCCGGGGAGTAGGATTTTTGATATACCGGTCACGATGATCAACATGACGCTCTTTATACCGGGGAGGGATCAGGGATTCTACAGACATTCCCTGTAATTCCTGTTCATTATAACCAAACATGGCCCTGAGGGACTCATTGGTAATAACCACTTTTCCGCTCTTGTCGACAAGGAGAATGCCTTCCTGACAAGCTTCAAAAATAGTCAGATAGGTATTTTCGGAAACAGCATTATCATTCATCCTTATAAAGGTAAGCCGATTCGAAGGTAATATGCAACTGTTCGGATAGCCTCGTACATAACATCCTTAAAATAGCGAAATCTGTGGTAACCATACCTGCATCTCTTATGTTATTAAAGTATGAAGAATTTACATTTTCCTGTATTGGCCACGACACTGGTGTTGCTGATATACCTGGTCAGCGTTTTTACGAATACCGTATTCAGTGTTGTTTTTATGCTCTTTATGGTACTGAATGGATTGACGATCTGGATGGTAATACGTATTCTCCGCGATGGAGAGCCGTCAGGACAAACCTTTGACGATGCCTGGTACGAAGACAAGCCTAAATAGCCGAACTGAATTTGTTTTCTACCTTATCCCCGTTCAGATATTGGTCAAACACCGCGCATACATTCCGTAAAAATAGCATCCCGGCGGGCGTAATGGAGAAGGAGTTTGAATCAAGTAGTATAATATTATCCTGCTCCATGTCTTTGAGGCGGATGAGCTCGTCGGACTGAATATTCTTCCACTGATAACTTCCTTTGCAGGCAATGGACAAAATAATATTACGGACTTCCATATCCGTATCGGACATAAAGTGTCCTTTGGTTAAGGGCAGTTTCCCATTTTTGATGGCCGCCATGTAGGCTTCTATGGTCTTTTCATTCTGAGCATACCCATAATAGGCATCACTTATCGAGGAACAACCCAGTCCCAGCAGGAGCTTGCCGGGTGCTGTCGTATACCCCATAAAATTCCGATGCAATGTATCCTGTATTTTGGCCGTGGCCAGA
>CAYGOW010000084.1:0-2997 GCA_964351425.1 uncultured Roseivirgaceae bacterium | reverse complement strand
GCCTTGTTCCTTAAATATTTCCCTCCCCATCAAATACATATTCGCTTTTTCTACTTCACCCGGGAGGTCTGATTCACTATATGCGCGTTGCCCTTTGCTCGTCCATGGTACATGGGCATAACTGTAGAATGCAATGCGATCCGGACGAAGCTTCAGCGATGTCTGGAGAGTGCGGGCCAGGTTTTGAGAGTTTTGAAAAGGCAGGCCGTAGACAAAATCAAAGTTGATCGATTTATAGCCAATTTCCCGTGCCCATTGAGTGACATTCGCCACATTATAAAAGGGTTGGATTCTGTTGATAGCTACCTGGACTTGTTCGTTTATATCCTGAACACCAAAACTTACCCGTTCAAAGCCTAATTTATAAAGTGTTTTCAGGTGCTCGTACGTGGTATTATTGGGATGTCCTTCAAAGGAGAATTCATGTGCCTGAGCAACATCTGCTTTGCCAAGTAATTCAGAAAGGAGATAATGCAGGTTCTCAGGGCTAAAAAATGTAGGAGTACCACCACCCAGGTGTAACTCGCGAATCAATGGGCGCTGGCCGAAAACCTCCAGGTACATATCCCACTCCTTGAGCAATGTCTCGATATAAATTTTTTCAACCGCATGGTTTGTGGTAATGCGCTTGTTACATGCACAATACGTACACAATTTCTCGCAATAAGGCAGATGCAGGTAGAGACTTATTCCATCTTTGTTGGATTCGTCGAAGGTGCGTTTGACTGTTTCTTTCCATTTGATATCGTCGACACGTGCCTCGTTCCACATGGGAACGGTTGGGTAACTTGTATACCTGGGAGTGGGCTTATTGTATTTTCGAATCAAATGAAGCATTTACAAATCTTCTTAAATCTGATAATAACGTAACTGAGGGCGGTCAAGAGGATTGATGATTTTCCTCATCTTTCTTTTTTTCTGACTTGGGTTCAAATAGCATTCGAAACGAGGGGGTCTTCGTATCATCAAACTGGCCCGACGATACCGCCCAGATGAAAAGTGCGAGAAAACCTCCTGCAACAAGGATGCTGATTGTTATGAGCACAAAAAGGATATTCATAGGTTTCTTTTTTTAGCAATAAAATTGCCGGTCAATGTGGTAAAGCCTACCACAGAAATACTGGAAAGGGGCATAAGAATTGCGGCAATAACCGGAGTGAGCAGCCCCCCAACGGCCAGGGAAAGGCCTACGACGTTGTACAGGAATGATAAAATGAAACTGGCAATTATTATTTTGTGACTTGTTTTACTGAATTGCAGAAAATTTGGAAGGTTGATCAGCTGATTTCCTTCCAAAATGCCATCGGACGCGGGGGAAAACTGACTGATATCTTCACTAATGGCAATACCTGCATCGCTTTGCTTTAATGCCCCGGCATCGTTCAATCCGTCCCCAATCATCATTACTTTTTTTCCTGACGCCTGTAAATCCTGAATGAAGGCCAGCTTGTCGAACGGACTCATATTAAAATGCATTTCCGTATTCTTTGGAAAAATGCCTGCCAGCCAATCCTTTTCGCTGGCAGTATCACCGGATAAAATGATCACCGGATACTTCATTGTCAATTGGGATAAGCTTTCCTGTAATCCGGGACGGAGTGAATTCTTAAGCGTAAAGTAGCCCTTGACCTGGCTGTTTATTTCAACCACAATTCGGCTGTCGGCGGAGGGTTCTCCTGTTATCCACCTGGCAGATCCTAGTCGGACATGGGTGGCCCCGAGGTATGCTTCAATCCCTTTCCCCGGATATTCTTCAAAACGGTCTGCAATGGCATGATCTTTACTGGCCAGGTGTTCGTGTATTTTACGACTAATGGGATGCGTGCTATGTTTGACAACCGCTGCCACATATTCCTGCTCAGAAGCATCCAGGGGTTGTCCGAAATACCTGACCTCCGCATGACGGGGGGAGGTGAGTGTTCCGGTTTTATCAAGTACCAGGTAATCGATATGTCCCATGGTTTCCGCCGTCATTGTATTGCGTAAAAAGAATTTATTCCGGCCAAATATTCTCAATGTATTTCCATTGGTAAAAGGCGTAGCAAGCGCCAGGGCGCAGGGACAGGCAACAATTAAGACAGCTGAAATAATTTCCCACATCCGTGGGGCATCCGAAAGATACCAGTAAATTCCTGCACCCAGCGCAATCGTTATGATTGTCCAGGTGAAGTATCTGCTCACCTTATTGATGAGTAAGTCCTTTGACGAATCCTTCTCCTCAGTGAACGCGGGATTGTTCCAAAGTTGGGTCAGGTAGCTTTGCGAACAGGGCTTGTTTACCCGCACCTCAATGGCAGGCCCCATTTGCCGTCCGCCGGCATATAAAAAGTCCCCTTGCTGGCGAGAGGTTAGCCGGTCTTCTCCTGTTACAAAGCTGTAATCGATGGTCGCTTCCCGGGAAAGCAGCGTCGCATCAGCCGGGAGAATTTCATTATTTCTGATCATTACCGTCTGGTTGACATCAATATCCTGAATGGGGACGGAGACCCATTCTCCATTACCAGCCTTTCGCAATACGGCCAGTGGGAAGTAGGAGGTGTAATCTCGTTCAAACGACAAATGGCGGTAGGCCTTTTCCTGGAAAAAGCGCCCCAGCAAGAGAAAGAATATTAATCCGGAGAGCGAATCGAAATACCCTTCTCCCGATACGGTCAGAATTTCATAGGTACTGCGAAGAAATAAGGTGACCATGCCAAGGGCAATGGGAACGTCAATATGTATGTGTCCGGCAATAACCGAATGGAATGCGGAGGTCAGAAAATCCTTTCCGGCATAGAACATAACCGGTAAGGAAAGGAGAAGCATCAGCATGCCGAAAAAAGTCCCGAAGGTATCAACGTCGGCCTGCGACATCCCCAGGTATCCGGGGAAACTGAGTAACATGATATTACCGAAGCAAAATCCGGCTATTCGGATTTTCAATGCGAGGGACCGGGATTTTTTTCGTGGTTCTTGATGGTCCTGGACATCAAGTCCGGGCGCATCGACTATGCTGTC
>CAYGOW010000083.1:0-11358 GCA_964351425.1 uncultured Roseivirgaceae bacterium | reverse complement strand
TTATGTGCCACGTAAATATCCATTCCGCCATAGCCCTGCGGACGGTTGCTGGCAAAATATATTGTCTTTCCATCCGGGGTGAAGCTGCCTGTTGTTTCTAGGTATTTGGAATTAATGGTCGGGCCTAACGGCGCTGGTTTTGTCCAGCTATCGCCGCGTTTGTCAATCATGTACAAGTCTCCGGTGCCTTCCGGTCCACCGATAAAAATAAGCATGTGCTGACCGTCGGCCGAAATACCAGCCGTGCCCACATTGTATTCTGAAGCAATATCAATTAAAACTGGTTCGGTCCATTCTCCGGAACTGCTTTGTGCGAAGAAAACCTCCTCAATATATTTATCAGTAGTTCTTGTCTTGCCGTCATTCGGACGCAACTTGGTGAAAGCCATTACGCCCTGGTCGGCTGATACAACCGGATTGTATTCTGTCAGTGGCGTATTGATCATAGGGCCCAGGTTTCTAACTTTCACGTCCCTTGGCTCCGCCATATATTTACGGGCATTCGCTACCATCTCCAGGGTAGCATCAATTTCACGAATGCGCTTTTGATCCGATTTAATCGTCTTGCGATAGTTTGTAAGGAAAGTTTCCGCTTTGTCTAACTGACCATCCCACAAATAGAGTTCGCCGAGGCGCATATTCACCTGGTCATCAAACTGCGCCATGGAAGACGCAAGAACCTTTTCATAATGGGGAATAGCCTTTAATCTATCTTCAACCGCTTCTTCTTCTGCGTAACACAAAGCAAGACGGTAGTGGACCATGGGGTCATCTACACCTTCCTTGATAGCCGCCTCATAAATCGGAAGGGCTTTGTCATAACTTCGAAGTTTAAAATAGCGATCGGCTGTATTCAGGTCGGACTGGGCCGACAATGTACCTGTAAAAAATAGGAACAGGCTGACAAAAAATATCGTTCTCATGTAAACAGTGTCAGGTCAAACTCAATATCAAACACTATTTATATTGAAAATGCCCCTGAGGTAACCCATTCGGGTATTTTTATGAGAATAGTAAACGCTTATTCGAAACGGAGTGATTCGATAGGGTCGAGTTTGGATGCCTTGTTGGCAGGATAATACCCGCTTATCAGTCCCACGACGACACAAACAGCAATACCTACAAACATCCAGAGCCAGGGGATCACAATACCTTCGATCTCCATGAGCCGCGCAGTCAGGTTGCCCGCGATAATACCCAGAATAACGCCGGCGATACCTCCCAAAAGGCAAATGACGATGGCTTCGATGATAAACTGTTGACGTATTCGGGTTGTGGTTGCACCGAGCGCTTTACGAATACCAATTTCCCTTGTTCGCTCTGTAACAGTCACCAGCATAATATTCATCAAGGCAATGCAGGCGCCCAAGAGCGTAATGAAGCTAATTCCGAAACCACCGATACGTAAACGGCTGGAAATCTCCTCCATCGTATCCGCAACGCTTTGGCTTTGATTAATTTCAAACGAGTCTTCTTGTCCAACCGGATCACGACGAATTTTTCTCATGAGCATGGTGGCTTCACCCATGGCATGCTCCATGTCCTGATCCTCAGGAATTCCGACTACCATAGAAGCCGGGATGCTCCTTCCGTCCGCTTGATTCATTGTATTTAAATAGGGCAGAAAAACCGTATTATCCGGTCCGCCGCCACGGCCAAAACTGCCTTTTTCCTTAATCAGGCCAATCACCTTGTATCGTGTACCCCGATACGTAATTTCGGTTGTGTTCAAGGAGTTTGGGTTTATGTTTAACTTTTTCCATTTCGTGGCACGCAAATCAGCCACATTGGAGCTGTATTGAACCTCAAGTTCCGAAAAATTACGCCCTGATTCAATGTCCAGGCCGCTTATTGCAAACGATTGGTCATTCGCACCGGCTATTCCTACATTAGGATCCGTCTTTAGTGATCCCCTTTTGACTTCAGCTGTATTGGTAAGGGTAGTTTGCAGGCTAATGCTTGACGGGATCTGATAGAGCTCCTTAAATTGAATAAATTCCTTAAGTTTCAAACGTTCAAATTGCTTTTGTGCCCTTCCCCCACGTACGTTGGATGACCCATACCTGTCACGAATATCAAAATTTCGTAACCCTACGTCGGCCAGATTATCCGTTACCGAATACTGAATGCCATCAATGGCCGTCAATATACCTACGAGGGCAGTAATCCCAAAGGTGATAATCATGGCCGTAAGAACCGTTCGAAGCAAATTTGCTTTGATCGATTTCATCCCTTCCCGTATATTCTCTGCTAAATCCATATTCTTGTGAAACTAATATAGGCAATTCCATTGTTGCCTTGTAAGAATATTCCGTGATTAGGCTAAATCACGTTTTATCGGTAGATTTGAATGGTGAAATTTTGAAGGACATGCGTCAACTTCTTTTAAGTATTCTCTTTGTTTTTTTCTTTGGTATCTCCTACGGCAGTTACATTTTCGTCCCGATGGATGAAAGTCAGACCAACCACCTGAAGGCGTATGGAATGGCTTACTGGATTCTTCAGAATGATGTTGAAGTAGACTGGTTGCTGAATTACCGTGGCGGCAGCTTTATGTTTAAGTATTACCAGAAATTCGAGAATGAATTAATCATTCGAGGCGTGAGTTACCAGGTTATTTCTGATGCACAATCCAACCAGATTGTCTCAGAAATCGCCAGTCCGTCTTCCAATACGGACATCATGAGGCTGGATAAATTTCCAAAAATTGCGGTCTATTCTCCCAAAAGCAAACAACCGTGGGACGATGCCGTGACTCTTGTGCTCACTTACGCAGAAATTCCCTACGATGTTATCTTCGATGACGAAGTTCTGGACAGCGAGCTTCCCCAATATGACTGGCTGCACCTTCACCATGAAGACTTTACAGGCCAGTATGGTAAATTTTACAGCTCCTACCGCAATTTTCCCTGGTATATTGAACAGCAACGTGAGTTTGAAGCGTCTGCACTGAAACATGGTTTCGCCAAAGTCTCCTTGCTCAAACTAGCGGTGGTTAAAAAATTCAGAGAATTTGTCAGTGGCGGGGGCTTCCTGTTTGCCATGTGTTCGGCTACGGATACCTATGACATCGCCCTGGCGGCAGAAGGGGTGGATATCGCCGAACGCATGTATGACGGTGATCCTGCCGATCCGAATGCCCAGAGTAAATTAAATTTCGAAAATACATTTGCCTTTGAGAATTTTATCCTCGAACAGGACCCGTATGAATACGAGTATTCAAGTATTGACAATCAATTTACTGAAAGAGGTCTAAGGGAGGAGAATGACTACTTTTCTTTATTTGAATTCTCCGCCAAATGGGATCCTATCCCAACCATGCTGACTCAAAATCACAGCAAAGTCATTAAGGGATTCTATGGTCAAACCACCGGGTACAAAGCCGGATTGATCAAGCCGGATGTCGTAATCATGGGACAAAACAGGTCTATTTCAGAAGTAAAATATATCCATGGGGTATTTGGAAAAGGATTCTGGACCTTCTACGGAGGACATGATCCTGAAGATTACCAGCACATGGTCAATGAAGAACCCACTGACCTGAACCTGCACCCTAATTCACCGGGATACCGCCTGATACTCAACAATATTCTGTTTCCTGCAGCCAGAAAGAAGAAGCAAAAAACCTAATGCATTCTATCCGGACGAGGAGTCAGTTTTTTCATAATCTCAGCTTCCTGTCGCAGTATTTCTTTCCACCGGTCATTGACTTGTGACTCCGGTAAATATTCCTTGGCCAGCGCCAGGAACGTTTTGTAATGACCGGCTTCAGACACCATGAGTTCATAGTAGAATTTACTTAGTTCATCGTCCGGGATGTGCTTCCACAACAAACGAAATCGCTCACAGCTCCTTGCCTCAATCAATGCATTGAAAAGTAGCTTTTCTACCAGCTGCGTCTCACGGCTCCCACCCTTCTTTTCCATGGCTCCCAAAGCCGCTACATACTCGTCTTTCCGCTTATGATTGAGACTGAAGCCCCGTTTATTAATCTGGTCCATCACCCGCTCAAAATGCGCCCATTCTTCCGCAACAATCGGGGTCAGTGTATCTACCACTTTTTTCTTATCCGGAAATTTCACGATAAGTGATATGCAACTGGAAGCTGCTTTTTGTTCACAAAATGCATGGTCCACCAATATGTCTTCCAGGTGCATGGAGGCGATGTCTACCCAGCGCGGATCTGTTGGCAACTGTAAGCCTAAAACTTGTTTCTCTTTATCATCAATCATAGAATGACCAGTCAACTCCAAAATCAAGTATAGTGGTTTGCCCGGGATAATAAGGCGTAGCAAAGTAGCCCCGATCTGAGATCAATTCATACAGGTTATTCACTTTTAGAAAAAACCTTCCGCGGTTTACCTTCCCGTTTACAAAGAAATCCACTAATGGATAACTATACACTTCAAACTGGTCCTGAACAAAATATTGCATCAGGGCAGGATCATATCCCATGGCATAATAATCAGATTTCCAGTGAATGTCCACTCCGAACTGGATTTCCAGGTTGCCTTGAAATAATATATTGTGATACGCTAGTTGAGACAAGGTGAAAAGTTCGGGTACCCGGATCGCATCGGCGGAGGATCCACTTACATTCGTATACCGGATCAGTGTGGAAAATGTCATGTGCTTGAGAAAATTGATGCTGAATCGCACCTGCGGACTTAAAACACTTATATCTCCCCCTGCCTGGCGGGGTGCTACGGAATAGCCCAATGTATCGACTACATTGACCATATTAATCGAATCATACCGGTTTTGAGTCAATAAATCCTCCCGGAAATAAATGTAGTTGCTGTGAAGACCGTAGGAAATGTCTGGTTCAATCAATACACGCCCGAGCGGCACGTTAAATCCGGCCGAAAAGCGAGTGGAAATAGGCAGGTCAAAGTCATTTTCCCATGCATGATGACTCCCGCGATACGCCTTCTGCATGTAGGTGGGTTCACTCCCCGTACTTTGAGCCTCCGCGTGGAACCAGCTGTTTTTAATCCGCCCTCCCAGCCTGTAATTTCCTTTCAACTGATATTCTCCAAACGCCTCGATGTAACTCAAACTGTCATTCCCGAATCGCAGGTTAAATCCGCCAAAACTTTCCAGGTAATTCGTGTCAAAATTCAGCGTATCCTCCTCTAAGTATTTATAATTAAAATTTACTTGTCGGGCTTTATAGTAAAAGCTGTAAAAAGTCTTTCCCGCGTCTCCCTTGATTCCCACCTCATTCACATACAAGACAAGCTTTGACCTATCACGGACCGGTAGTAAATCGACCACTGTCTCTGTATAGTAATCCTCATTCAGGTCCTCATCGTTGTAATCATTTTGTTGCTTGGACCGGTCAAAACTATGGTACAACTGAGCAATCTTTCCGATGGTATATTGATGATACAGATGGTAGTTTGTCCGTAATTCTACGGTCTCCGCATTTTGCAGCGCGATCTGGCGATTCTCACTGAAAAAAATCGGATTCATTGGATCGGTCGAATCGGTCAGAATTCCTCCATATTCAGAAACCACATGACGGTTCCGGTTAAAATGGCCCAGGGCACGATAGCGTCCATTCGGTGAGATATAACTTCCGTGCAACATGTAATAAACGCCCTGGACATTCCGGTCTCCACGCCCTTGTCGCTCAATCTGTTTATCAATATAATAGCCATGGTACTTGAAGCCGAAATTGACGCGCTCATTGACATTCCGGTTATACACGGCTTCTGTCAGCGCCCGACCCTGTCCACCCCATATGATCCTGAATTTGCTGTAGGGTGACTTCGTATCAAAGTACCTGATTTCGTCCGGGTCAGCGTAATACGGATCATAAACCGTGAAACCCGATGTCGCACCGATCTGGTCAGGCAACTGTGGGAAAATGGGATTCAAGGCGGTGCCAATATTGCCAAGATCCTGGTACATGAATTCATTTTCTGTCAGCTTTGTATACCGGTGCAGGTTGACAACAGACGTATCAATGGTATAGAATTCCGGCCGATTGTATTTCACACTGGCTTCATAGTAAAACCGGGTGGTAGTTGGGCCATAAATCTGCTTGGTCGTATCATCCAGGATACTTGACCCTCGCCTGTCTTCCTCCTTTTGTTCGGTGACATCAATGATCTGTCCCCGTATATCCGAGGCTGACAACGTAATCAGCAATAAAAATATGGAGCCAGTTAAAAATTTATTCACGAGGCAAAATTAACGAAAATGACCTAACTACATTTGGCTTCAACAACATTAAGCAGCTGTACCTTAAATTTCTCCTCTTCATGCAAAAACCGGACCCGGATCGGAACATAAAATACCTGTACGTCTGACAACTGCGGCCAGGTATCCGGATCCATCAACCGCATCAAATCCTTTTCGGTTGTCAGTAAGGAAGTTCCCGACTCTTTTAGCTTGCTGACGATCAGTCGTATATCCGAGTCAGTAAACAGGTGATGATCCGGATATACCAGGTGTTCTGCAATATTCAGTTTATCCTTAAGATGAGTAACCAATGGTGTTGGGTTGGCAATACCTGTGACCAGGATCACGTTGGCAGGAACTGATTCCTTGCCCTGTACACATACCGGCTCATCGTAGGCAATGGATGTAAAATAAACCGGCACGTCAGGTGCGTAAGTTCCTGTTTTCCGGATAACCTCTTCACATTTGGCGGAAGACAGGTCTTGAGGACATTTGGAAATAACAATGGCATCCGCCCTGCGCGCGCCCGACCTTGGTTCCCGAAGCCGGCCGGCCGGCAGGATGTGATCATTGTAAAAGGGTCGGCCATAGTCCGACACCATTATCTGAAAATCCGGTAAGACGGACCGGTGCTGAAACGCATCATCCATCAAAATTATGGCGGTTTCCGGAACTTCGGCGAGGATAAAAGGAATCGCCAACGCGCGCTCTTCTCCCACCGCGACATGAATGTCATCAAACTTCCGGAAATACTGGTACGGCTCATCGCCGATTGTCCGGGCCGAACTTCCGACATCGGCCAACCGAAATCCCCGTGTTTTTCTCCCATACCCACGGCTCAGGGTTGTCAATTGATACTTATCTGATAGCAGGCGGATCAGGTACTCGGTCATGGGCGTCTTGCCCGTACCACCAACCGACAAGTTGCCTACGCTTAACACACACGTATCGAAAGAAAAGGATTTCTTGATATCCCTGTCATAAAGATAATTCCGGAATCGCATCACGGCCCCATACAACACGGCAAATGGAAGTAGAAGAATATCTAAAAGCTTCATGAAGGTTCTGAGGAGAGAATTATTTGCATAACTTTGAGTCAAACACAAAGTTGGTCAAATATGACTAAAATCAAAGATGTTATTGCCAGTTTGGAAGAAGTGGCACCCCGCGGATTGCAGGAGTCTTACGATAACTCGGGATTACTGACCGGGGATCCGTCAGATGAAGTTACCGGGGCCCTGATTACCCTCGATACTACGGAGCAGGTTGTGCAGGAAGCCATTGATAGCGGATGCAACCTGATCATTTCTCATCATCCCATCATATTTAAAGGGTTAAAGAGTCTTACAGGGAAGAATTACGTAGAACGTACGGTCATTATGGCCATCCGGCATAAAATCGCCATCTACGCGATTCATACCAACCTGGATAATGTTCGGCAGGGGGTCAATATGAAGATTGCCGAAAAAATTGGCCTGCAGAAGCTTTCGATCCTTTCTCCAAAAAAAGGGGCGCTACGTAAACTTGTCACTTTTGTCCCGCTTCCCCAAAAAGACGCTGTGACCGAAGCGCTTTGGAATGCCGGAGCAGGAAACATTGGTAACTATGACCAATGCAGTTTCCAAATTAAAGGCACCGGAACATTTCGTCCGAATGAAGAGGCCAACCCTTCTATTGGCACAGCCCTCCAATACGAACAAGTGACTGAAGTACGGCTTGAGGTCCTTGTCCCAGCTGTACACGAAAAAAACATTCTGAATGCCCTGAAAGAAAGTCATCCGTATGAAGAAGTAGCCTACTACCTGTCGGCCGTTGAAAATGAAAATCAGGATGTCGGTGCGGGGATGATTGGGGAATTACCCGAAATTATGGAACCAGATGCCTTCCTTGCCCTGTTAAAAAATAACATGGAGCTTACTACGATTCGCCATACCAAACCGGTAGGCAAATATGTCAAGAAGATTGCCGTCTGTGGCGGAAGCGGAAGTTTCCTGCTTGAACAGGCCAAACGCTCGAGTGCAGATGTATTTATCACTGCCGACATGAAATATCACGAGTTTTTTGATGCCGAAGATGCACTTATGATTGCCGACATTGGACACTACGAAAGTGAGGTCTTTACAAAAGAATTGATTTATGATATTTTAAGTAAAAAATTCACTAAATTTGCACTCCAATTGTCAAGAATAGTAACGAATCCTATCAGCTACTTATAATAAATGGAAAACAATACAGTTGCACAAAAACTTGAAGCCTTAGTAAAACTTCAATCAATTGATACAAAGCTGGATACCCTGAAAAAATTGCGTGGAGATTTGCCTGATGAAGTTCAGGATTTAGAAGACGAGGTAGAAGGTTATAAAACGCGACTCAGCCGCTTCCAGGGCGAACTGGATGATCTGGATCAGACCATTAAAGATCGCAAAACCGCCATTAAAGATTCTGAAAAGCTCATTCAGAAATATTCCGAGCAACAAATGAATGTTCGTAACAACCGGGAATATGATGCTATCTCGAAGGAAATGGAACTTCAGCAGCTTGAAATTCAGATTCTGGAGAAAAAAATCAAAGAGGCCCATGGTCTGGTTGAGAAGAAAAAAGAAGATATTGAAGCTACCGAGCACCTGATTTCCGAACGTAGTGCAGACCTGGATAGCAAGCATAAAGAGTTGGAAGAAATAATGGCTGACAGCCAGGACGAAGAGAAAAAGCTTTTAGCTGATCGCGAAAAGGCTACCAAAAAAATCGATCCTAAGCTATTAAAGTATTACGAAAAGCTACGTATTAATTTGTCTAACGGGCTCGCTGTCGTAACTGTTAAGCGAGGAGCTGCAGAGGGATGTAACATCATTATTCCTCCACAGAAAATCGCAGAGATACGGGAGAAGAAAAAAATTGTAATCGACGAACATTCTGGTAGAATCCTGGCCGATGTTGACATGGAGTCGCTGGAGGATGACACACCTAAGAAGCGAACCACCCGTCGAAAAAAGAAAAACGCATAAATTAAAAGCCCTGATATGTAACATATCGGGGCTTTTTTCTTTGCCATATGGCGTCTTCCCTCCTTTTGCCTAGATTTAACACAAAAAAGGGGTGATGCGCATTTCTGTTGTCTTTTTATTGATCTTGCTCAGTGGCCTGGACAATACCCTCGAGGCGCAACACCCGTCCTCTGATCAAATTCGCCGATATCACATGCTCCTTCAGGGGCAAAATGAGTTACTTCCCCCCTCTTCCAAAGAAGCCTTTGACCTGTACCTGAATGGCTATCAATATTTCCTGAATACAGCCCTTCATGCCGGTGACTCTGCATTCGAAGCTTATTTTGATCAGATGGAGGAATTAACATCGTTGGTCAAAGACTCAGACCCATGGGCCGACTACATCTTAGCCGAATTCAAATTGCAGGAAGCTTTTATCGAACTAAAAGCCGGGAATGAACTGGCCGCTGCATGGAAGCTGCGACAGGCATATCGCATGACTGAAAAAGGACTGAAAAATTCTCCCGGCAACCCGGCAATGTTCAAGACCATGGGCATTATGAAATGTCTTATTGGCTCCATTCCAGATAACATGCAATGGATCCCCTCCCTGTTTGGTATTTCAGGATCGCTAAATGAAGGTATTTATGATTTAAACAAAGCCTGCCAGGAGGCACCATGGGTCTGTCAGGAAGTTCACCTGCTGCTGTCCCTGTCCTATTCCTATCTTCTCACTGAAGATAAGCGTGCCGTGGATGAAGCACAGAAATCGCTGAAAATGTCCGGCATTCACCCACTGCCTGTCTATTTAGTAATGAATGTCTATTTACGTGCCCATCAATCTGCCAATGCGTTGGATTTATACAAACACTTATCCGAGCAACAACGCCGAAAAATTCCTATGATCTATTATCTGGCTGGTAATGCCAGTCTGCAAAAGGGTGAATATGCCGATGCCAGGGAATCTTATGCTCAATTTCTTGAACACCACCCGTCAGAAGACTTTATCCGTGACGCATGGTATAAAACAGGACTGGCCTGGTGGCTGGAAGGAAACAAGGAAAAGGCCGAGTATGCCTTTACAGCCTCCCTCTCCAACGGACAGTCTGATACAGAAGCCGATCGCTATGCAGAAAAACACGCAAAGCAACCCCTACCGGACCAGGCTATCATGAAATTACGCCTGTTCACTGATGGGGGATTTTACGATCAGGCAAAAGAAATACTGGCCGCTACTTCGCTGAATGTCTACACAAAAACAGAAGATAAGGTTGAATTCATTTACCGGGGAGCGCGGCTAAAGCATCTTACGGGGGATACACTTCAGGCCATTGATGACTATCAAAAAGTAATTAATCTGCAAGGTGACGTGAAATGGTATTTTGCTCCCAATTCATGTCTTCAACTGGGGTATCTGTTTGCCGAATCCAACCGGCCCCTGGCGCGGGAATGGTTTGAGAAGGTTAAAGATTACCGCGATTATGAATACGAAAAAGGGATTGAACGAAAAGCACAGGCCGCTCTTACTCATTACGAGTGAGTGAACTCAAGTGAGCCACGTCGTTGAATCGTTCGATCTGGAACATACTTCCTGTATGATTGATCAGGTATAATCCCAGGTTGGTATGTTCAAATTTATCCATGCACTTCAGTGGATATTTGAGTAGTTGACACAGGAAAATACGCATAGCTCGTCCGTGCATACAAATAAGAATTGTCTCCTCATCCTCATGTTCCATGATATGGGTAAGGGCAAGCTTCTGGCGGTCATATACATCCTGTGGACTTTCTCCCCCTTCAATGCGCAGTGTGGTATCCCCATTGCACCACGATTTAATGACGCCATGGTAATAAGCGTCCTCCTCAGGTGTTATTTCAATCCCTTCCCGGTATCCCCAGTTAATCTCATTCAACCCGCTCAACTTCTGATGAGGAATGCCCAGGTCAATAAATGACTGTACAGATTCGATGCTCCGTTTCAGGACACTTGTATATACTTTGTCAAAAGGAACCTCTTTGTAGTGTTCATAAAACAACCGGGCCTGCTCCCGACCTGTATCATTAAGACTCGCATCGATCCCGCTACCCTGGACGATCCCTTTTAGATTGTAATCAGTTTGGCCATGGCGGACCAAATATATTTTTTTGCTTTTCAAAATGTCCCTATTTTTAGCGTGCAAAAATA
>CAYGOW010000082.1:6489-11420 GCA_964351425.1 uncultured Roseivirgaceae bacterium | reverse complement strand
CCTCAGCTGGTATGATTATCTGTTTCTTGGTCTTCTTCTTCCGCTGGGAGTTGTTTTGCTGCTTCGGCTAATCTTCAACTATTCTTCCATACGTATCGGAAGGGACCAAATCACGGTCATCTACCCTACACGCTTCATTCAAAGGAATTATGGATTAGCAGATATTGAGTATTGGACCGAAAAAGAAGTGAAGACCCCCAGTGGCCTGTACAAAGAGGTAGAAATACGTTTTACCGATCAGCGTAAAGTATCGGTTAGTCTTCACGAGCATAAAGGATATGCCGATGCTGTGGCATACCTCAGAAAAAAATGCAGTAAAAAATATAAGGCCGAAAAATGATCAGAAATTTATTAATTATCGGGTTGGGTGGTTTTACCGGAAGTATCTTTCGGTACCTGGTTTATTTTCTGCTCGATCGCCGAATGGCTAACTGGCCCTGGGCGACATTCGCGGTAAATGTATCCGGTAGTTTCCTTCTTGGTATTTTTATGGGTCACTATCTGATGCAAGCCCAGGGAAATCATGTCTTGCGACTTTTATTTGCAGTTGGTTTTTGTGGTAGCTTTACTACTTTCTCCACCTTTGCCTTTGAAAACTGGCAGCTACTGGAACAAAAAATGTGGGCAACAAGCTTGTTATATATTGCGAGCAGCGTACTATTCAGCCTTGCCGCTGCGTTTGCGGGCATTGCCGTTGGCAGGCATCTTTAATCCTCTTCCTCATTCTCCCCGGTAGTCACCCCCCGGATAAACTGATTCCACCTCATGGGATTTAAAAAATTATTCGGAGGAAAGATCTGATGTATCTCATAAAGTCGTTGATAACGCCGCTGATCAGCTTCGTATTCTGACAATTGATTGTCTCGAGAATCCTTCAAAGTCTGAAATTGCACTTCGCGAATCAGGTCGTCCATGTTGCGTTGCGGCTCTACATCGAGAAACGCCTCTTTAAACTGGTCGACACTTGGCCAGGGGAAAATAACAACTTCGCTGAGCAAGATCGTTTTCTCACGCATTAGCTGAATAAGCGAGTAGTTATCGCGTGTCACGTCAGGGGGCATGATAAATTGAGCATCTGAGTAGCCGAAGGAAGAAAATAGAAGCGTTTCGCCCGGACTAATAAAGAGGGAAAAATACCCGTTGGAATCTGATGCCGCGCCATATACTGTATTTCGAATCCGGATATTGACATACGGCATTGGACTTCTGGTATCCGCATCCAGCACCATACCTGTCAGCAATACCGCACTTCTACCCTCTTGTTCCTGTGCGATTGCTTCATGCGTCAATACTCCCAAATATATACATACTATGCCTATCCAACGCTTTATCATCTCTCCTTATTTGTGTGACCAATCATACGAGCCGAGCTCATTCAGACAAGCTCCCAATAAATTAATACATGCCTCGATATCCTTCTTATTTGCCATTTCAATTACCTGATGCAAATGTCTGGTCGGAATGGAAACCGCTCCCGAAATAGCTCCTCGCTTACCCATCCGCTGAATTCCTGCTGTATCGGTACCCCCGGCAGTGAGAAGTTCCGGCTGCCACTTTATTTTCTTTTTATCAGCTGTCTTTTTCATGAAATCGATCATTCGATAATCACATATTGCCGAAGCATCCAGAATTTTGATCGCAGCCCCCTCGCCTAAAGAGGTGACTTTTTCATGTGGCTGCGCTCCGGGCAAATCATACGCAATCGTTGTGTCAAGACCAAATCCAAAATCCGGATCAATGCCATGTGCCGCAACGTTTGCTCCACGGATACCCACTTCTTCCTGGACCGTAAATACCCCATACACATCGTAGGGAGGCTTTTTCATCTTTCGTAATGTCTCAATCAGGATGAAAACCGACACACGGTTGTCAATGGACTTACAATTGACGCAGTCTCCCATTTCTATCAATTCCCGTTCGCGCGTGATAGGATCCCCTACCTGGACAATCTTTTCAACCTCCTTTTTAGACATACCGAGGTCGATATAAAAATCCGTGATTTTCGGCATCTTGGTTCTTTCTTCGGGTGTCATCACATGTATGGGCTTGGTGCCCATTACACCCATCACATCCTTCTTCCCGTGGATAATTACGCGCTGTGCAGTCAGGGTCTTCGGATCAAATCCTCCGAGTGTGGTAAACCTGACAAATCCTTTCTCATCAATGTGTGTCACAATAAAGCCTATTTCATCCATATGCGCTCCAACCATGGCTTTCTTGTCGCTTGATTTTCCCTTTTTTAAGGCAATGACATTGCCCAAGTTATCAACATGCACCTCATCAACCAATGAGGTCACTTCATCAAGGATCAAGCGACGGATTTTGGCTTCATATCCCGGAACTCCGGGTGCCTCACATATTTTTTTAAGTAATTTTACGTTTATTGCCATGGGGTAAAGGGACTGTTTTTGTTTATTCAATATTAGAGAAAATCTGTCAGTTAATTCCGATCAGATCCATCAATAACAGGAAGCATGTTTATTATTACTGGCTCCTACTTATAAAACACCAATAAACAGGAATCGTTTGTAAAAGCATGAGAGGAAAAATTATTTTGTTATTCATTCTGGCATTGGTTGCTCTGGCATCCATTGGCTACCTGGGTCAACGTGGATTAAGGAACATGATCGTGTCGATTGAAGAGGCCTCTCAACCCAATGAAAAAATCGCCGGCCTGGGTGAAATCATGCAAAGTCTGTCGGATGCCGAAAGCAGTGTGCGGTCATATATAATTACCCGCGACCAGCAAACGCTTAACCCGTTTAAAGAAAGCGCTGCCACCATCAACATCAAGCTGGACCACCTGAAGTCCATAACCGAGAATCCTGAGCAATCCTCCCGTTTGGAACGACTGGATGAATTGATTGCCCGAAAATACCAGACTCTCTCCCAACTCATTACCGTTCGTAATGACCAGGAGGGCAATGTCTTACGCAAGGTCATACAGGATATTGACAATTTGAAGGAAGCGGCAGAAGAGCAGGCGGCCGACGAGGGACGACAGGACCCTTCCGTTTTCGAAAAATTATTCGGAGAAGAACCCTCAGAAGAGGACTCAGCGGCTATGGAACCTTCCATCAGTAGCAGCGAACTAAACAAGGCGATAGACCGGATCGACAGGGAAGAATCAGCTACCTCCCGGCAATTGATGGAGCAGGAACTCCGGCTTACCCAGCAGGACAATGCCATTATGAACCGGATACGGGCTGTCATGGAGGAGATAGAACAAGCCGAGATCCTGTTGTCCAGTTCACGGACCGCCACCGTAAAGGAAACCTCAGAAAATACAATCAACACCATTACCAATGTATTGGTCATAACCCTGTTTGTTTTCGCCTTCCTACTCTCGGTCATTTTTAATGATATCAGGCGTTCACGGATTAACAGGGAACGACTGAAAGAGGCAAAAAACCGGGCTGAAAAACTGGCGCGTGTTAAGGAGGAGTTCCTTTCAAATATGAGTCATGAAATCCGGACACCATTAAACGCGGTGATCGGGTTTACAGAGCAGTTGGAGGAATCCGAACTTAACTCCGTACAAAGCCTCCAACTTGCACGAATAAAAAGTTCGGGAGACCACCTGTTACGCTTAATCAATGACATATTGGATTATGCGAAAATCGAATCCGGGAAGATGGAACTTGAAAAAACCGGTTTCCGGCCTGCTCATGAAATAAATGAAACAGTGGCGCTGCTTCTTTCCTCGGCTGAAAAGAAGGGACTATTCCTGACTTCGGAGATTGACTCGAATATACCGGAAGTACTTCTTGGTGACTCGGTGAGATTTCGCCAGATCGTTATCAACCTCGTTAATAATGCAATCAAATTCACCGAAAAGGGAGGAATAACCATTGGGTTACACCTTGTACCTGCGCCTGATTCGAACGCACACAAACTGGAACTATCCGTTACAGACACAGGTATCGGGATACCGGAGAATAAATTGGAATCCATTTTTGATGAATTCTCCCAGGCCGATAATTCAACTGCACGTAAATACGGAGGCAGCGGATTGGGCCTTTCCATCGTGCATAAGCTGGCCAGGCTGCATAAGGGAAATGTTCGGGTAGAAAGTGAAGAAGGAAAAGGCACCACCTTCCTGGTAACCCTCGAATATCAGGAAGGGTCATTCTCAGATCTTCCCGCGAAGCATACCAATGTACAGGCCGACATGAAAGGGCTGCACGCGCTGGTAGTGGATGATCAGGCATACAACCTGGAGTTGGTCGAGACCATTCTCCGGAAATGGCAAATGACGTGTACCACTGCAGCCACCGGAGAATCTGCCCTGGAAAAGGTCACCCAAGAGTCGTTCGACATCGTACTCCTCGATGTGCAAATGCCCGGATTAAGCGGTCTGGATGTCGCCCGGAAAATGCGCCAAGAAGTGCTCGTTGACAGCAGCCTGCCGATTGTCGCGCTCACCGCCGGAACCGGCGAAGAGGATAAAAAGCAGGCGCAGGAGGCAGGAATGGATTTCTTTCTCACCAAACCATTTACCCAGGATCAACTTAAGCGCGTAATCATTGAAGCCTGTGACCTGTCCTGGAGCGAAGCGGAGAATGTTGAAGAGCCTTCGGCCGGCAATAATCACTTGAAGCTGGATGGGTTGCTTGAACTTGCCAATGGTGACATGAATTTTGTGACCAACATGCTGACCATATTTCGTAATAATTTCACCGCCGATTTTCAGGAATTAAACACCGCGGCCGATGACGCTGACTGGCCGAAGGTAAGTTCGATTGCACACAAAATGAGTCCGCCGTGCGGCCACCTTGGATTCTCCGGAATTGCCGGGGAACTCAAAACCATCGAGAAAAAAGCGGGGAATTCACCCGACCCGAAACAAGTACTTAATTTGGTGAACGGACTGGAAAAGAAATCTTCCGCCGTAATTACTGAAATTGACCACAAAATATCCGAACTTGATC
>CAYGOW010000082.1:1061-6479 GCA_964351425.1 uncultured Roseivirgaceae bacterium | reverse complement strand
ACAGCCGGAAAGAAAAAGCATGTCTTTATTGTAGAGGATGACAATTATTACAACGAATTACTGGCTGCGCATACCCGGCGGATTCTTGAAAATGCCGGAATAGCATTTGAGATTACCCAGCTTTACTCCAAAGAAGAATGCATGGCCAGGCTTAGTGATCAGCCCGATCTGATCCTGCTCGACTTTTACCTGGATGTAAACAATGATATCACCTCAACAGGTTTTGATGTCCTTCAAAAAATCAAGACCAACTACCCGGAAATTCGCGTTGTCATTATCTCCCAGCAACACGAATGGGAAAGATTTAAAGAAGAATTTCTGGATTCAGGCGCAGAAGATTTTCTCAAAAAGGATGACCAGCTTCCTGAAAACCTGGCCCGCTATCTTGTACCCTCTACCTGATTTCTACTGATTCTACAATGTCAAAGCTGAATATATTTGTTGTTGAAGACGATCAATATTATCGCGAGTTAATCGCGCATGCCATTTCCATGGACCCTGATTATACTGTCCATAAATATTCCACGGGTAAAGAATTTTTAACTGACCTGAAGGAGAACCCCCATGTCGTCACACTAGACTACCGTCTGCCCGATATGGAAGGAGGTGAATTGCTACGAAGAATAAAAGAGTATAATCCATCGATCGAAGTAATCATCATTAGCGAGCAGGAAAAAATTGAAGTAGCGGTGGACTTATTATCGAAGGGGGCTTACGATTACATCGTGAAAAGCCGTAACATCCGAGACCGGCTACTGAATACCTTGCGTCATATCCGGTCAACGAGACAATTGCGTAAAAAGGTCGATCACCTCCAGAAGGAAGTGGAAACCCGGTACGATTTTCAACGCACGATCATCGGGAGCAGCCAACGAATCAAGGATGTATTTTATCTGATTGGCAAAGCCGTAAAATCTACCATTACCGTCACGATCACCGGCGAAACCGGTACCGGAAAAGAATTGGCTGCGAAAGCCATTCATTACAGTTCGACCCGCAAATCACAGCCGTTTGTAGCGGTCAACGTCGCTGCTATTCCACATGAATTGATTGAAAGCGAATTATTCGGACACGAAAAAGGGGCCTTTACGGGCGCCAGCTTTCAGCGGATTGGAAAATTCGAGGAAGCCAACAAAGGCACGCTGTTTCTGGATGAGATCGGTGAAATGGAACCCGCCATGCAGGTAAAACTGTTGCGTGTCCTTCAGGAAAAGGAAATCACACGCATCGGAAGTAACAAACCGGTCCCGATCGATTGCCGTATCATTGTAGCTACCCATCGAAATTTACTCAAAGAAGTAAAGGCAGGTAGATTCAGGGAAGATCTCTATTTCCGGCTATATGGCCTGACCATTGAAATGCCACCCCTGCGCGAGCGGGATGAAGATATTATCATTCTTGCGAAACATTTTATTCAGGAATTTTGTGAGTCCAATGATCTGGAAATTGCTGTGTTGTCCCGCGAAGCACAAAAGAAACTGCTCGCCTACAATTACCCGGGGAATGTTCGCGAGCTCAAGTCGGTGGTCGAACTGGCCACAGTCATGTCGCAGGATGGAACTATCACACCGGAGGATATCAACTTCCGAAATAATGAAGAACTATATTCTCCCCCTACCGAGGGGCTTACGTTAAAACAACATACCACGCGTATCATCAAGCTGTATCTGGAAAAACACGGGGACAATATCAAAGAAGCTGCCCGCGAACTCGATATAAGCTACAGTACCATATACCGGGTGCTGAAAGAAGAAGACGAGCAGGAATAAATTTTCATTTTGAAAAAATTTGCAAAATGAAAAGCAGTTTGCGCGTCTTCAAAGTCATATCTAACTGATTTACAAGTATTTAATCATCTCTTCAAAGGTGGCATCTGATTTGGATCAACTAAAGCAAATCAGAAAACCATGTCAAAACTGGAAAAGATTAAGATCATCATCATCGAAGATGACATTTACTACACTGAGCTGCTGAGCAGGCACATAGCCAACCATTTGATTCGTGAAGAATCGGGACTTGCCTATGATATTCAAACCTATCGCTCAGCTCAGGAATGCCTGGAACATCTTGAAAAAGACGTGGACATCATTGTTATGGATTATTACCTGGAGAATGATCAGGGCGATATTCCCTTCCCGGGAACGGACCTGCTTCAGGCGATTCAAAACTATTGTCCCGCGGCCAGAACAGTAGTCATGTCGGCAGACGATACGGTAGAGCTGCCCATTCAATTATTTGATCAAGGCATTTACGAGTTTATCGTAAAGGACAAGCAAGCTACAGAAAAGTTATCTGCCGCGCTTCGAAAAATGATTGGTGACCGGATCCTGGAACATTACCTGACACTGGAAAACTGATTCGACTAAATTTTCAAATACTAAATATATAAACACAAATGAATACTATAAATAAATTCGTCGTAGCAGCACTGATGATACCAGCGTTGGCGGCATGTAATCAGGATAAAATAGAGCAGTTGAGCAGTGAAAACCAGCAACTGGCCACTCGGACAACCGAACTGAACACTGAATTGGAGCAGTACCTGAAAACCTTTAACGAGATTGAAACCAATCTACGGGAGATCAAGGAACGCGAGGATAAATTGAACCTCTCTGCTGAAGACAATGTAGAGTATCAGAACTCGGACAATGTAAGTGCGATGGTCGAGGATATCAAAGCGATCAACGCATTGATGGCGGAGAACAAACAGAAGATGGCTGAATTGCAGCAATCTCTGGATAATTCAGGTGCTGAATACAAAAAAATGGTGAATAACCTGAGCTACCGTATCAAGCAGAAAGATACAGAAATCGCTGAGTTGAAAACGTCATTGGAAAGCATGAACGTGGAGAATGAGCAACTGGCTCAAAACATTGAGACCCTTACCAAGACAGTAGATACCCTTTCTATGGTGAAAGAAGAGCAGCTTGCAGTGATTCAAGATCAAAAATCAACTATCGATCAGCAAACCACTTCCCTGAATACCGCATGGGTAGCCATCGGATCTGCGAAAACACTGGAAGATGAAAAAGTAGTTGTTAAAGAAGGTGGTATACTGGGCATCGGCAGTACAGAGAAACTGAACAAGCAGATTAACAATGAGGCCTTCAGCAAAATTGATATCACTGAAGTAAAGTCGATTCCTGTGTTGGCCAAAAAAGTTGAATTTATTACCACACACCCTGTCGGATCGTACGAATTCGAGATGAGTGAAGATGAGCAAATCGAGAAGATCGTTATCCTGGATCCAACTAAATTCTGGGAAGCATCAAAATATCTCGTAGTGAAAGTTGACTAAGCGATGTTGGATGGAGTAAGATGGAGAACAATTGTTCTCCATCTTTTTTAAAAAATAATTAAAAAAAGAGGCTGGAAGGCCTTTATTCCATTTCGATGGTTTTTTACGTGATACATAAATAGTATTTTTGTTTAATCCGATGTCAAATCATCGATTTGCAAGAATTTTTACCTCAAAATCAAAACCATACCCAGATGATGCAATCCATAATTCAATCCTTAAGCCGAACCTCAAGGCTCACCATGATGGTCATAATTGCCGTTATGCTCGTCGGTGGTGCAGGATGTAAGAGCAAGAAGAAAGCCGCAGAAGCCGCTGCCGCTGAGGCTGAGAAAGCGCGAATTGAACAAGAAATGGCAGCCAAACAACGTGCAGAAGAAGAAGCCCGACGTAAAGCCGAAGAAGAAAGACTTGCCGCCGAACGCGCACGTGCCGAACGGGAACGCGCGAATTCTCCGGAAAACAAACTGAATAACTATTTCAGTGCTATTGCCGGTGCCGGGAATACCACCTCTGCCAACCGAACCATCCAGGAAGCCATGAGCATGTTTGCCAGCGGCGAAACTCCTGTACTTATCGTGATCAGTCAGGAAGGAGATCAGAAAGACTATGATGAGCCGACAACTATCACCAAATACCTTAATTACCTTAAGGATACCGGGAACAATTCCAATCGAATTCAGGAAATCGAATACGATGCAGCCGGTAAAATAACCGTTCTCGAACTCGTCAAAGACAACTAAACAAGATGAAACATATAATTATGCAAAAATATTCCATTCTCCTGACCACCGTTCTCTCCCTGATTTTTGTGGGAGGCGCATTTGCACAGAGTGCTGACATAAGCGCTGAAAGAAAGCAAGCTATTGATTCCCTGGCCCTCGAAAAAGTCCGGGACTTAAGTAAATACATCAGCATCATTGGCAACAAGGCCACACCATTCTCCGAGTCACAGCGGGTCATGGATCGTGCAGAAGAATTATTTGCCGAAGGTGCCGAAATGGGCGTATCCAGCCTGAACCGTGAAGAAATTAATTACTACACCGTCCGGAAATACTTCGAACGCCTGATGGCATTGAACTATGACCGCGTAAACATCAAATGGTACGATATTCACTATATCAGTGACCTTGAAAGGCAACCTGACGGACGTTATGTGGGTGTAGTTACAGTCTATCAACGATTTGAAGGAGAATCCGATGACGGACTGAATTATAAAGACACAACTAAAAAGGACATTACCATCTATGTCGAGCGTAAGAAGACACAGATCCAGGGCCGAACCATTGAATTCTGGGATGTGTTGCTCGGCGATATTCGAGTGACTGAAACAACTGCATGAAATACTTACTTTTTTTAATAGGTCTGCTTTCATTTGCTCCAGGCTGGAGCCAGACTATCAGCGGGGAAGATGAAAGCAGACTTTATGCTGAGACCAAACAGGTCAATCAATTTTTTCGACGCTTCAATGGAGAAGAAGATGAACGAGGTGAACGGTATTACCCAAAAGATAAGGAATACCGGAATCCGGCCTTGCGAAAAAAATACCTGAGTATATTATTCGATGCCAGTAACAACGGCATCCCTGACTCCCGAAAAGTCGCGTTTGCCGAAGATGTAATCTCTGGAAATAATCCGACTTTCCTTGATTTTCATGGGGGTGAGTGGTTCGCAGAGGTAAATACTACTTTCCGGCTTAATGGTCGTGATCAGACTTTCATCCTGTACATGTCGCTTGAAAAAGATGGTTTGGGAAGCAAGTGGGTTATTGATCGTGTGTATTCGGACGTGTTTGCTAAGTACATGGGTGTAGATACCACCCGGCTGCGGAAATTCATCCATCCCATGAGTCATGAGCTTGATTTCATGAATCTAAGAAAGGCGATGAATAACAAAGACAGCGTGGCGCAATTTGCCTTCCGTGAATTCAAACCAGACCAACTGACGTTGTTTCTCTATGAAATCGAGAAGGGCAACCTGGAATTCAAAACGATCCATCGTGTCAACTTTCATTTTTTCCAGGTAAATAACTGGTACTTCGAATTATCGGAATTTAACCGGCCGGGATATAACCGGGGCTGGCTTATTTCGGATCTGGTCAGGGTGGAAGACCGGGACAA
>CAYGOW010000082.1:0-1051 GCA_964351425.1 uncultured Roseivirgaceae bacterium | reverse complement strand
ATTTTATCATATTCTTAATTTCAATAAAGCATTTTTTAAATATTTATCTATAATGAAAAATAAGTGGGCCGTACTTTTTGTGCTTTTGACCTTTGTGTCATTTTCCGGATTTGCCCAGGAAGAAGAACAGGATGACAAAGCGCGCGCAAAGGATATTGTGAGTTTTCTCGAATATCTGCTTAATACCTTGGGCGACCCGCAAACGTCCGCACGGGATAAGGATGTCATCGTCACAGAGAGTTACAACAAGATTTTCAGGGATGACCAGGTACAGATAGAAGACGACCTCGACGAAAACCGGGATGTTATTACCAATAAGGATGTCGCTGCCTACCTGAAAGATGTTAATTTCTTTTTCCGGTTTGTAAAATTTGATTTTGAAATCCAGGATATCGAAGAAAGTGTCAACGAGGAAGGAGAACAATACTATAAAGTTTCCCTTCAGCGAAACCTGCAAGGTGTTACCGTTTCGGGCGACACGGTAAATCAGACGATTCCCCGATTCATCGAAATAAATGTCAATCCGGAAGATCGGGATCTTCGCATCGCCAGTATTTATACGAATGAACTGGACCAAAACCAGGCATGGCGTAACTGGTGGGATGATCTATCCTATGAATGGCGCTCCATATTCTTACAAAAATTAAATGGCCCGGCAACACCTGATCTCAAGGCCATTAAATCACTGGCCAGCCTGGAAGAGCTGGATTTGTCCAACAACCAATACATCGTTGACATCCGACCACTGAATCGTATTGCCGGCTTAAAAAAACTTTCGCTGGCCAATACGCGAATAACTGACGTTGCCCCAATCAGAAACCTGAATAAACTGGAAGAACTGGATCTATCCTATTCGGGAGTTGCTGACATCAGCCCGTTGAAATACGCCAGCTCTATCCGCATTTTCCGCCTGTCCTATGCCCCTGTACAAGACATTTCGGTAATCGACAGAATGCCTAACATGGAAGTCCTGGAATTGGACGGAACCTTTGTGTTGGATTTCTCTCCCCTGGCATCACTTGACAAATTGCAGGTTCTATTGCTGAACATG
>CAYGOW010000081.1:10918-11579 GCA_964351425.1 uncultured Roseivirgaceae bacterium | reverse complement strand
TGGAGTAAAACTGAATTGCACCCGAGGACTAAGAATGAATTCTTTATTAATGGTTACGTAGGTTCCCCGCAGACCGCCAGTAAGGGAAAACTTCTCTCCAAAATCCGTACTGTATTGCAGATAGCCTGTCACTTGTCCGTTCGCAACAGTATTCTCCTCACTTAAGGACTGTAATTCAGTCACATATCCACTGGAATCCGTAAACGTATATTCTGATAATACGTCATCCAGCCCCTGATAGGCATATCCAAGTCCGAACTCCACTGTTCGGTCATTCTCCAGGATTATGACATTACGACTTTCCAGGTTGACTAAATCTGCCTGTAACCGGTTCCTGCCATAGTCATATTGCGTACCAATACCACGGGTGAAAATACACTCATTAAAGGTATTACTGCCTGGCTGATTGTCCACATCACATAATCTATACCCTCCTTCTATGTCGGTAAATTCCCTTTCAAAGGCACGAACACCGGATACAATTAAATCCGACTTCCAGTTTGACTTCAGCCAGTGGGTAAGCTTTACTGCGGCTTGATACGTATCGTATTCGAGAAGTTCCCGGCCATCAAACGCTACCGTAAATCGTAATGATTGGGAGAATGTACCGAATTCTGATGTGCGGTTTTCCGGAACTACACTGTACCGGTTACGACTGTAG
>CAYGOW010000081.1:3632-10908 GCA_964351425.1 uncultured Roseivirgaceae bacterium | reverse complement strand
GAGTGGTCGCCCGCGCACGGGGATTCTTATCTAAACGGTATGTTACATAGGACTGAACATCTGTAAAAGCCGGTCGGTACCCACCGGTTGTTTCAAGCGTGTTCAGCAGGTACTGAGACCTCTTATGACGAATCCCCGCCACATAGGTGACTCGTCCGGCAGAGGCAGATCCTTCCAGATGCGCAGCGCCCCCGAGCAAACTCAATGTGCCGGAACCTCTGAATTTCTCAGGTGTTTTGTAGGATACATTCAGAACAGATGCCAGCTTATCACCATACCGTGGCTGCCACCCTCCTGCTGAGAAACGAACTGCCTGGACCAAATCTGTATTGATAAAACTAAGTCCCTCCTGCTGGCCATTGGTCACCAGGAACGGACGATACACCGGAATATCATTTACGTATACGAGGTTCTCATCAAAATTGCCCCCACGGACGGAATAAGCGGAGGTGAGCTCATTATTGCTTGATACGCCGGGTAAGGTCACCAGGATCCGGTTAAATTCTCCAAAAGCACTTGGCAATGATTGGACCGATTGGGGAGTGATTTCGGTAACACTTACTTCTTCCCTGATTTTGTCGTCCTGAATAACAACTTCCATTAATACGGAGGCTTTTTCGGTCATTCGGATGTTAATTTCCATTTCCTGGGCCGAAAGCAGACGGACCTTCTCAACAATGACACTAAATCCCACATAGGTGAACGCAATATTCACCGTAGTGTCGGGAGTCACCGACAGCCGGTACCTTCCGGCAGGATCCGTGGCAACCCCGGTCGGACTGCCCTGAATACGAACATTCACCCCTTCCAGCACCTGTCCCGTACTATCGGTGACGGTTCCATAGATAAATGAACTCTGCGCGAATCCGCTCAGTGAGAAAATTAAAAAACAAATTACAAGTATAGGTAGCCGCATGAATAGCGTTTTCTCCACTCTAAACGCCTTTAAGAGACTGAATAGTACCCATCGGGTCATCTGATTTAAAAACAAAGCTTCCCGCTACCAGCACATCAGCACCAGATTCAACTAATTTGTCCCGGTTGGCCATATTTACCCCGCCATCTACTTCAATCAGGGCACTTGATCCCGTATCCGCGATCAGTTCACGTACCTGTTCAATTTTTTTGTAGGTATTTTCAATAAACTTTTGTCCACCAAATCCGGGGTTAACCGACATGATAAGGACGAGATCGAGGTCTTGAATGATATCTTCCAGAAGAGCGACTGGTGTATGTGGATTCAGGGCCACCCCTGCCTTGCAATCAAACGCTTTTATTTGTTGTATATTCCTGTGAAGATGAGGACACGCTTCGTAATGAACCGTTATCTGGGCTGCACCGGCTTCAAAAAATTCCTCTACATAATTCCCCGGATTCTCAATCATCAGATGCACATCCAAAGGTTTATGGGCATGGCGCCTGATGGCTTCTGTTACAGGCAAGCCAAATGACAGGTTGGGCACAAAAACGCCGTCCATGATATCTACGTGGATCCAATCTGCCTCACTCCTGTTCAGCATTTCAACTTCTTTTTGCAAATTGGCAAAATCAGAGGCCAGTATCGACGGTGCAATAAACGGAATTCTCATGCACCAAATATAGAAAATATTACTTACTTATGACCCGGAAGGTATGCGTCCTTTCAGCTGTTTTTACCCGGAGAATGTAAACCCCGCGTAATTCAGTTGTGGCAACAAGAATTTCAGCTCCATTTTGTTCGTACGCCACATCCAGCGAGCGCCCTTCCAGCGATAACACTTCCAGAGAAAGTACAGGAGAAGAAGTCTGAATATGGAGGAGTTGTCCGGATTTGACCGGATTAGGATATACCCGTGAATGTTCCAGATCAAATTCCGTTCCTGTTACTTCATTATCAACGGAAGGAAATCCATAACCTAACTGATCATTAGGATTTTGTCTTAATGTAGATAGAGTGATAATGTAGGTTTTTATTTCCTCGGCGGACAGCTCTGGGTTTTGTTGCCAAAGCAATGTAACGAACCCTGCAATAACCGGAGCGGCAAAAGAAGTACCATTACCGGATGCTACGGTGCCAGTCGAACGGATAAGTACGGTGCCCACGCCAAGGGATGATACGTCCGGCTTAACCCTTCCGTCAAACGTAGGACCAAACGAACTAAAAGAAGCGGGTTGTAAGTACCTGTGTGCAGCACCTACTGCAATTATTCCGGGAGCATCAGCGGGTGCAGTTATGTAGTTCCATCCTCCATTACCGGAATTACCCGCACTTCCCACCACGATGATGCCGCGTTCTGCCGCCCAGTTGGCACCCCTTGAAATCATGGCCGTAACGCCATCCATATCCTCATAGGTATAATCCATGGTCGTTCCATCAAAGTCACTATAGCCTAATGACGTATTAATAACGTCAACGCCAGCACTATCCGCTTTCTCGGCGGCCACAATCCAATTGTATTCCTCAACACGTTGCTCCGTGCTAACATCCTCTGTCACAAACAAAAGGTAGGTGGCATCCGGAATGATTCCGGTATATTCATCCGGAAGCTGAGCGGCCATGATCGAAAATACACTGGTGCCATGACTGCTTGTTCGCAGATTCCCTGTATTGGAAACAATATTCTCGGCCATCAATATCCTGTTATTCTCGAACACATGGCGAAATGCCGGGATGGTATCAATACCCGAAAACCCGCCATCTAATATAGCTACCATCATTCCCTCTCCATGGTAGCCTTCGGAATGAAGCGTTGGAATACCATGCAATTCCAGTTGAAAATCATTTAAAGCAGTCGTGCCACTTTTGGATTGCAGCTCTTCGAATTTTGTGATTCTCCCGCCTTCCGGTAATCTGGTGCCCTCAGCTGCCAGTTCGGTCCCCGTAACCACTGACAAGGCCTCTACCTGGGCAATTTCTTCTTCGGAACATTGTACCAATACAGCGTTCAGCCACTTGCTGGGATAATAAATTTCACCTGTTATGGATTTAACAGCGGATAAATATTCAGGATCTACAGGCAAATCACTCTCATTTAGTACTATATCCTGTCGACTACGTCTTTCTATAGACCTTGAGGATAGATACGCTTCAGGAGATGAGAGGGTAAATGGCGTATTATTTTTGTCAGTGAAGTAAACAATATACCTGTTCTGCTGAGCAAAGCCCATTACAGTCGCTAAAAGCAGAAATGAAGTGAGTAATGCTTTATAGTTTCCCATACCCTATCGCTTTTTGACTGTAAATCTGGCCACTGACAATTGAACTGCCCCCACAGCTACCGGAGGTGCACAAATCCAGCAGTCGAATCCCCTTTTCTACCAGTCCGACACCACGTAAATAAACCTCATACCGGCGATCTTCCTTACCTATTACAAAATCAAGCAAATCTTCCTGGACGACCGTCAGGCTTTCTCCTGACGTAACTCCTTGAATCGTATACTGACTTCCAAGGCTGTCAATGGTGTAGGTATCAGGAGGCGAACTATTTAAAATATTCCCGTCCCATCGCAACCCATTACGGGGAGGAAAAGAGAGTGACTGAAAAGGAACATTGCCTTCAACTGTTACCCCACGAATTTGCTCGCGGCGGGCCGACCAGGTGGACTGAAACGACCATTCGTTTAGTTCAGTGGGCCGCTCGTATCGGTGGAGAACGTATGTAATAGAACCCGCATCGTTTGGAAATGAATCTGCGACCACAACACGCAACAGGTATGAATCGATAGTAACTTGACCTCCAGCTGCATAATTCTCCTGTTCGACCTCATAATCAATGTATTGACCTACTTCCAATGGGAAAAAATCATACCCCACGGTGGCAAGGTCTATGTCATTGTCGGATGAACAGGCAGCGAGTAGAAAAACCCCACTCAGGAAAATCAATACGTATAGAAGCTTATGCATTGCTGTCAATATTCTCTCCGGTGATTGCTTGTGTAAACACAAAAACAAATAAGATGATTCATAAGTTTAGGTCAAATACTGGAATAGAAGGGTTATTCATGTACTTTTGCTCCATCACTCAAAGCCAAATATACTAAAATTCCCTTCAGACCATGTCCCTGAAAACGTTTGTTAAAGTAGGAAATATCAGCAACCTGTCCGACGCCCGTTATTGCGCGGGTATGGGAGTTAATTTATTGGGTTTTCCTTTTGATAAAACAGGAGGAATAGAAACTGAAACGTTTAACGAGATTAAGGGCTGGCTTTCCGGTGTTAAATATGTCGCCGAATTCGACACTTCTGATCCCAATGATATTTTGGAGGTCATCAGCCAATCCCAGGCTGATTACATTCAAATTAATAATATTAAGTGGCTTGATTCAATACAGGATATCGCGCCAGTCATTCTTGAAGTAGATATTAATGACACGACGTCATTACCGACTAATTTGCACCTGGCTTATGTTGTAATAACCGGTAATTTGCCAGGCAGGCTTACTTCTGAGCACAAAAAGCAACTTAATTTGCTAAGTGAATCATATAAAGTACTACTAGGTACAGGGTTCTCTCCGGAGAATGTTGAACCCCTTCTGGCTGAACTATCAGTGCACGGAATTTCAATGAACGGATCGGAAGAAATCCGGCCGGGTTACAAAGATTATGACGAACTCGCGGACATCCTTGAGTTGCTCGAGGAGGATAACTAATTTTTACGTTTCTTAAACGTACTCTTTCCTTTTTTACGCTCTGACACCTTGGTATCAAGGATATAAGCTACCCCTACTTTTATAGCAGAATAACGTGCTCGTAAGGGCTCAGAATAGTCTATAACATCAGGATAAATCCCATAATCTGTCTTGGCAAAATAGGAATGTCCATAATCAAACCGAACATCAAATTTAATGGCATTCCCTTCAGACGGCTCAAGCATAACACCTGCTACAACGTTGATTCCCAGCTGTATACGATTTGGATCTTCGATATAAAGTTTATCAGAACTAGCATTTTCCCCATAGGCTTCGAACGCGGCTGAATATTTCACAGGTGGTAAGTCAACCTCCTGCAGTTCACTCGAATCCAACTTTCCTTTACTGAATAGCCAATAACTTACATTCGGTCCGGCACCTAAAAAGTACTGATACTTCAGGTTCCATAAACGTCCGTCAAAATTCATTCTGAATGTTACAGGCAGCTCAATCATATGTGTGTACATTCGGTTTGTCAGTGCCGGGTCAAGCTTCCCTTTGATCACCTGTTGTCTTACCACATACAATAATTCGGAATCAAGGAAAAAGCGTTCCTTTACCTTGAAAATGGCTGTAATTCCTGCGTGGGCACCTATCGATGGTGAGGATTTCACGTAGTCCTTATCGCTGAGGTCATTGCCATCAATGCCTTCATCATCGAAGCTAACCCAACCAAACTGGACACCTGCTTTCGGGCCAATGAGGATTTGGGCATGGGAAGTCGACGAAGCAATTCCTATAAAAAGGAATCCAATTAAAACGTGTAAAAATGACTTTCGAAAGCACATAGATAAAAAAATTAAGTGTTTCACCTGAAAAATATAGAATTAAGAATAACCTGCGATTTTGTTACATATTCGCATTTAAAAGTGTTGCCATTGCTATATTGGACCCGTTGATTGTATTGCATAATAGCATTTTTTAATCTGATTTGGGACATCCACTATGGATTATTTTTTACGACGGATTGTAACCACTCTGCTGCTTTTTTCAGGCATCACCGGGTTTGCACAGCAAATTCCGGTGTACAATCATTTCGTGGTAAATCCGTATTTATTCAACCCGGCTGAAGTTGCTTCCGACAATTTCATGTCGATCCAATTCAATCACCGCCAGCAATGGAGGGGTATTGACGGGGCCCCTGTTGTTTCAACGCTGACCTTTCAACTTCCATTTGACTACAAATCTACCCGACTAGGGGTATCGATCCGCTCCTTTAGTCGTGGACTGCTCACCACACAGGATGCCTTGTTTACGTATTCCTACCGGGTTTACCTTACCAAACAAAGCACCCTTCACTTTGGGATATCCGCAGGGATTACGACCAACGGAATAAACATGAATGAAATAGATGATCCCGATGATCCCATACTTGCCGATTATCTTAACAACAACATGCAACCAGCCGGTAACGCTGGTTTATTGCTTAAATCGGGTAGCGGATTGAATTTGGGGATTTCATTGCCCAAGCTGTTTCAATCCAGCTTCAACTTCAGTGAGAATTTTCAGAACACCACCTTCTCCCCACTGGATGAGATCATGTTTATGGGCTACTTCAAAAAACGATTTCAGGAAAAGAAGATCGTTACAAAACGTGTGAAAGGTGCTCTTCGACGGGTCAATCTTGAAGGAACATATGCCCCGCTTTCGTTTTACCTGGTATACCGCTACTCACAACTGGTTGACGAACGAATCGAAGCCATGCTCAAACTGGACGTTGGACAAAACCTTTACATAGGTGGTGGCTATCGGCTTAATTATGGTCCGACAGGAATGATCGGGTTTAATGTCGGGAATTTCTCATTTGGCTATGCCTATGAACCTGCCACTACACAAGTCTCAGGCTATGTGAATGGTACGCACGAATTAAATGTATCGTTGCGGTTTGGAAAAGAAAAGGAAATGGGTCGAATTGATCCGGTGATCAAGACCATTGAGAAAACGGATGAAAGAAGTGCCCGTTTCTCGAGCCAGGATATCGATAAAGGAAAAGACAGTCAGCTGGGCCAGGTCAACAGCAAGAAAAAATTCTATGTAGTAGTTAAGTCATTCAAAGACTTCAACAGTGCAGATGATCTCGTTCGCCGACTGGCTGAAAAAGAAATCTACACGAGCATATTTTATAATAAGCAGGATAAGAAATACTACGTCTACACATTTGAAACCTTCAAACAGAAGGAAGCAAACGAACAAAGAGAGGCCGTTTATAAGGCGACAAAGTATCGTAGCGTGAGTATTCTGACAATAGAACTAGAATAGGTTACCATTCATGAAGATCCGGAGATCCATACATATGAAATTCATAGGAGCGCTTTTACTAAGTGTCATGGCTTTATTGGCTGAAGCTCAGGTGCCGGTAATTCAAACTGTTCAACCAGACGCGGCATATTCAGGTCAAACGATCAGTATCACAGGCACTGACTTCAGTGCAGGGGCAATTGTCACATTTGGGGCTGTACGAGGCAATGTTATTTCCGTTACGGACCAGCTTATCGAGGTAGAAGTCCCGGTTGGCGCAACACATGACTTCATAACCGTAACAAATCCCGGAACCAACCAAACCGGTTATTCAAGATTAAAATTCCTGCCGGCATTTGGTGGAGTCCCC
>CAYGOW010000081.1:348-3622 GCA_964351425.1 uncultured Roseivirgaceae bacterium | reverse complement strand
CCGGACTTCAGGCTTCGGACTTTTCTACCCAAACCGATTTACAGGTTTCGAGTGGTTTATTTGATTTTTGTTTATGCGACCTTGACGGCGATCTCAAACCGGACATTGTAAGTACGAGTAGTTCTACAAATACCATCGACGTCCTTAGAAATACCAGTACCCCGTCAGGATTGAACTTTGTCCAGAATAGTATTAATATAGGAGCCCGAACGCTCAATGCCACATGTGGAGACCTGAATGGAGATGGTAAGCCAGAAGTGGTTCTTTCGGAAGGCAATGACGGGGCTCGTGTATTTGTTCTTATTAATAACAGTACACCCGGAAGCCTATCCCTGGGGATACAGTCCTATACAATTACCGGCAGCTCTACAAAACGTGTAAAAATCCAGGACCTTAACTTTGATGGTCGTCCGGAAATAATCATTACCGATCAGCGACAGCCTAAGGTTCATATTCTGCGCAATACGAGCACAGGCACCGTTTCTTTTAATACCACGCCACTTACGCTGGACGTGCCGGGTGCTAACACCACCGCAGGTCTGGAGGTTATTGATGTGAATCTTGACAAACGTCCCGATATTCTGGTTACTCAGTTCCTGACGGATAACGGAGGGTATTTTATTGCAACGAATGCCACATCGTCCGGTAGCTTCAATTTTGCGGGATTCAGGCCTTATTCTGCTACAGGAGCTTTATTCAACATTGTCGCATCAGACTTTAACAATGACCGTCGTCCTGACTTCGCCGGGACTTTGTTTACGAACGGTGCGGTATCAGGATTTGGCAATACTACCGCAGGCAGTGGAGATGTCCCCTCCTATTCCGGTGCGGTATTTTTCGGTGTAGGACAAAGACCCTGGGGTATTGCGTCAGGTGACCTGGACGGAGATGGAATGGAGGATCTGGGTGTGGCTAAAACCGGCGCAGACCTGCAGATAGCACTTTTGCATGCAACAGGTGGAGGAGGCAATTTTAATACCATCAATATACCTGTCACATTTATCAATTTGAATATCAAACTGGCAGATGTGAATATGGATGGCAAACCGGATGTCGTATTTACCAGTGCTGATGATGTGGCAAATGGCATTCCGGCATCGAAAATATCTATTCTCCTGAATCAGAAATGCTATCAACCAGAAATTCTGCCTGCTGGTCCTTTTGAACTCTGTTCGGGAAATACTCAGCGCCTTACTGTTCAGCTGGTTCCAGGCGCTACTTACACCTGGCAACTTGATGGGGCAACCGTGAAGGACGGGCCGGATAACTTCATTGATGCCGGCGCTGATGGAGATTATACTGTTATCATAAATGAAGCCAATGGGTGCAACGAAACATCCGCCCCGGTAACTGTTTCTGTGACTTCCGGATCTTCTCTTTCCCCTGCCGTCATTTCTGCAAATTCACCGGTGTGTTACGGAGAAACCCTGACCCTTGAATCAAACGACATCGGCGCAACAACATACGAATGGACCGGTCCTGATAATTTTTTCCAGACAGGCCGGCAAGTGACTGTCCCGAATTTTAGAGCTGTAAATGCAGGTCGTTATTATCTGAATATTTATTCCGGCACTTGTCTACTAGAAACGACAAGCATTGTAGTAGAGTCAAATCCTGTCCCTGAATTTGAGGTCATATCCAGTTCGGGCGGTACAAGCTTTTGCCAGGGACAAACGGCTACCCTGAGTGTTACCCCTGCATTGGCCGGGTATACGTATCAATGGTATGACCAAAATGGCCAGCTGGCAGGTCAAACTTCCACCACATTATCTGTGTCTGCCTCAGGTGATTATTTTGTGCGGGTAACCGCAACCTCCGGAAGCTGTCCGCCGGCCGATACGTCTCCCCTTTCTCTCAACTTCGTAAGTCCGCCTTCGGCTGACTTTACAATGCCTGCCACTGCCTGTTCGAATAGTGAAGTAGTCTTTACCGATCAGTCAGTAAGCAGTGGATCGGCCTCCTACTTCTGGGATTTCGGAGATGGAAATTCAAGTACGGTTGCCTCGCCAACACACATATATGCTTCAGCAGGGACGTTCAACGTAACACTTACCGTGAATTACGGGGATGCAACATGTCAGGATCAAATTACCAAATCCATTGACATCACTTCCGGACTCACGGTAGAGTTTGCCAATACGAACACGATTATCTGTGAAGGACAATCCCTTACACTCACATTGACAGACACATTCGATTCCTATGTCTGGTCTACCGGTGAAACGACACCAACGATCAATGTAACCCAAACGGGAACCTATACCGTCAGGGTAACGGAAGCAGCCGGCTGTGAAGGAATCGCGGGCATTGATGTCACTGTAAATGGAATCCCAAATCTTACTGTAACAGCTGACCCGCCCTCAACAGCACCTGGGGATCCCGTTCAATTGAATGCAACCGGGCTCGTTGATTTCAGCTGGACACCCGCAGATCTTCTGGATGACCCTTCCATAGCTAATCCAATAGCCACTGTAGATCAGACAACACTGTTTCGGGTAGAGGGAACTACCGACACCGGCTGTACAGCATCCGGAGAGGTACTGGTCACCGTGAGCGGTGATTTGATTGGAAACTATTTGTCCCCACGGAATTTCTTTTCACCAGATAAAGAAGACATGATTAATCCGGTATGGATCATTGAGGGAATTGAAGAGTTTCCCCAGTGTGGCGTGAAAATATTTGATCAGACCGGCAATCTGCTCTATGAATCTGCCTCCTACCAAAATAACTGGGACGGGACGACAAGTTCGGGCCAGGAATTACCAGATGGCGCTTACTATTACATCATAGAATGTGATGGAGTCGGCGCTGTGAAGTCAGGATCGGTCACTTTGCTTCGAAATTGATTTAATCTCGGGTAAAAACTTACACATGAAGTTACAAACGTTCCATATTAAGATATAAAGCATTGTACGATTACATATAAATGGCATGCGCAAATCACTATACACATTAATCCTTTTGCTTATTTCCCTTGCGGCTTCCGCACAGGAGATTTGTAATGACGGTATTGACAATGACGGCGACGGTTTTATTGACTGTTTCGACGGAGAATGTTCTACCGACCCGAGTTGTGAAGGATCCTATGTTGGAAATGACGCAACATGTGAAGTCACACCTTCTGAATTTCCGGATTTCACCATGACCATGGATGTCTCGGTCTATTCCTTTACCTCGGTGGTCCAGCGGGCAGAGAAGCTGATGACGAACGGCGGTTCCTGCCTGACGCTGACCTATCTTGGTGCCGAGCGGGTGATGCCGCACTAGAACGTGA
>CAYGOW010000081.1:0-338 GCA_964351425.1 uncultured Roseivirgaceae bacterium | reverse complement strand
GTCACGCCCTCTGAATTTCCAGATTTCACCATGACCCTGGATTTCAGTACACCCAATGAGACAACCAATCACCTGGGTCGGATTGCTATCGGTGACCTTGACCGGGATGGAGTGCCTGAAATAATCTCCAATAATCGTTACAATGACCGAATCTATATATTGAATGGTAACGACGGGTCTATTAAATACAGTCTTAATGTAGACTGGGATCCACGCTGGGAAGCAGCGATTGCCAACCTGGATGATGATAATTGTGCTGAAATATTTTTCTGGGGCCGTCGGAATGGAGATGACTATATCATTGCCTATGACTGTCAGCTGAATGAATTGTGGCGTGA
>CAYGOW010000080.1:4080-11655 GCA_964351425.1 uncultured Roseivirgaceae bacterium | reverse complement strand
CATCTTCAAACATAATACCTGTAGCAATCACTACGAGTGACTTATCAGAATCAGTAAAGCGGTAACGAATGCCACTGCCCACAAGGAAGCGAAGCGTCATATTCCGGCCCTTGTCGTATTGAATCTGGCCATAACTTTCGTAACTCAATCGTTTTTTACGCAGCCAGTTTATTCGAAGGTGAGAATAGCCGGTGCTGATGAAGGCACCGTCGTCCGATGAGGATGTGAAATAGTTAATGTTGTTAATGGAAATGTAGGCATGATCCTTTCCTGCGTACACCACATCCGTCGTTCCGGTCAGACCGATATAGGCATTCTCATTTTCTGCTGAAACACTTCGGTTATTCAGGTTAAAATTAAAAGTGATGGCTCCCAGCCAGTAATCCGAAGAATCTTTATTCAGATTGTTTTTATTCACTTTCAGTATTTGGGCTTCAGCTATAGGGGAGAAGCCTAAAATACCGCTTAGGATAACCACAATTGTCAGTATCTGTCTCATTGAATTTTGCATGGCGGTGCGAAATTAACGAGGATAGGGAAAAAACGCAGGGTAATTCGGAAAATATGTCATACCGGTGAATTTGGAATTATATTTGTTTATGTTTGGTTGTATGATCGGGCACGGGTTGCCCGTGATGACAACATGGGGCCGACCGGTTTCGACAGGGAGTGCGGTTACGTGTGTAAGCATGCAGGCTCATGGGATGAGAGCCTTAAAAGATAGTTCCGCAATTTATTTGGCGAATCTAATTACGCCATGGCAGCCTAATCATAACATAACGTTGTGATTTCGGGCATTCCGATGCAACGCTTAGAGCGGCATCGGGCCACATTCCACCGACCGTTGTTTTGTCCGGTTGGAGTTGGAGTGTCGAACAGACAGAACTAGTGCTGACAGGGTTGTGATGCCAGTGCGAAATTCATCGCAACTAAGGTAAGGTAGGGTTGTTGTTCACCTCGCCTCACCCGACAATCCGAGGACAACTAAGCATGTAGAAGATACGATAAGTGCCTTCACTGGACGAGAGTTCGAATCTCTCCGGCTCCACGATCAAGCGCAGAGGCCGCCACAGGCGGTGGCCTGCGATAAAAACTGAAAGAGTCTGCCAAGTTTACTTGAGCAGACTCTTTTGTTTTTATACCCTTGCGAAAGCAAGGTATGGCGGCCGCTGCATTTGCAGGACTGGTGCGGTTAGAGATCGCCGGAGTCGACGCCTCAGCGGCGACGACAGGCAATCTCTCCGGCTCCGCTAAAATCCTTTGTTTATGAAATAGAAGCGATTTTATATTTATGAGTAACTATTTTGGTATCATTAGTTAGTCAACTTTTTATCGCTATTTCACCTACGGAATTAGCCTTAATGAAAGCTTAAATCCGAAATCAATATGGTTACGCTGGAGGACAGGTACATTCAGTTAACGCAAATTATAGTATGCTTGAAAAATTCGGCACATATTATGACTAAATTTATCACCCTCTGTTTTTTAATCTTTTTTTTCCTTGGCTGTGAGGAAGAGACCAGGGTTAGAGAACCTTATAAATCTGAATTAGCAAAATATGAATGGGCTATAGCAAAATACAATTTTGCATATCAAACAGATCTTTGTCCAGCCATCATTGGGCAGAGAAATGGTCAATTCTACTTGCAAAAGTTATATATAGACTATGTTGAAAAAGGGTATCCCTGGAAATCGACAACCTATGAAATTCAAGTTGAAGAAAAAGATTTTAAAGAGTTGCTGGATATAAAGAATATTCCTCTTCAAGACGAAATATGTGATTTTACGGAAACCATCAGGGATGCAGAAGGAATTACACTAATCCAATATGATGATCATCAATATTACAAGGTTAGTTTTAGGAATATAAATGAATTCATTAATGAATGTGATGATAACCACTATTTCAGAAAAGTAAGTAGAATTGATAGTCTCATATCCTTATTGGAGAAAAAATACGGAAGTAAGCTAAACGGAAAACCTGACATACGGTAAATCAAAAATAATTAATCCTTCGAACCAGGCTTTGTATCCCATTCATTCTTCTTTTCATCAAACGAGTCTTCCGAAGACTAATATTGAATGAGGCCGTTTTCAATCACACACATTTCTTTATACTCCGTGTTGAATTCATCGTAGAAACAATAACCGGCGGAAATCACAGCTATAAACGGAAAGTGGAATCGCGTAGCATAATCTGATTATAGTTAAGTAAATAGTTAGAACGTGAATTTGCTGCGATACCCTGTATTATTTAATTGTGAATTCTGACTGATAATTTGAGCCGCTACAATTTTGTGCTACCAAACAAAAAGTTTCTGTATCAGTGAGATATTTCATTTATGGGGCTCTCCGGCACGCCGGTGAGCCCCATAAAGCAGAAAAGCAGTCACTTGTATTTCCGTTTTCAGGATAAACTGTCCATCCTGATCATACCGCCATCGACGTGATATTCTCCTTGGATACCGGCTGGTATTCAGAAAACTTGCTCACAAAGCTGGACCGGCCTTGCGTAATCGATCGAAGGGTCGTGGTATATTTGTCCAATTCGGCCAGGGGCGTTTTCGCCTGGATTACCTGGTAATTGCCCTTAACATCCACCCCGGTTATAATAGATCGTCTTGTTTGCAGATCGGTCATGACATCTCCCATTAGTTCTTCCGGAACAAATACCTGTAGTTCATTGACCGGTTCCAGTACCGCTGGCCGCGCCTTCAGAAAAGCTTCCTTGAATGCATGTCCGCCCGCCAGTTTGAAGGCAATATCATTCGAATCTACAGGGTGCATTTTTCCGTCATGAACCATGACGCAAATGTCCCGTGCGTAGGATCCGGTCACCGGACCATTCTCCATGACTTCCATAATTCCTTTCAGGATGGATGGATGAAACCGTGTGTCAATTGCACCGCCGACGATACAATTGTAATAAACCAGCTTGCCACCCCAGTCGAGGTCAATCACCTGTTTCTGCCGGATGTTGAAGCCTTCCGGATCTTCCATGCCTTCATAATAGGGCATGATGGTGAGTTTTACTTCGGCGAATTGTCCTGCTCCACCGGATTGCTTCTTATGTCTGTATAAGCATTCGGCGGTAGATTGGATAGTCTCCCGGTAAGAAATTCGGGGTGTTTCGAAGGCTACTGAAAGGCCATAAACATTTTCAAGAATCCATTTGATCGCACTCAAATGTAATTCGCCCTGGCATCCGATCAGCAGCTGGTGTAATTCGGAAGAATAGTTGACTGTCACAGTGGGGTCTTCAGCGGATATACGCGAAAGAATCTCACCCATTTTCTCTTCATCTGAGCGGTTAAGCGGTGAAATGGCTACGGTCAGTCGTGGAGAAGGAAATTCCATGGGTGCCACAGGCTCTTCAAGGGGAACAGATGCGAGGGTGTCATTCGTGGAGGTATTCTTCAATTTTAATGTAGCTCCCAGGTCACCGGTGCCCAATGTATCCACTTCGTTCCGTGTATGTCCATCAATGATAAACAATTGATTCAGTCGTTCCGTCTGACCATTTTGTTGATTGATTAATTCCGAACCTGCCTTTAAGGTCCCGCTAACGACTTTGAAGAACGTTAGTTGCCCCAGGTTAGGTTCAATGCGGGTTTTAAAGACAAATAATTCGGTGGGGGCATCTTCCCTGAGGGGTATTTCTTCGCCGGAAATGGTATGTTCGGCCATGGCATCAATGGCGGATGGCGCTACATTGTCAATAAAGCCCATAAGTCTGCCTGATCCCATGTCATTTTTAGCAGATATGCAGAAAACCGGAAAGACATCGTGGTTCATCATGCCCAGCCGAAGTCCCTTCCGCATTTCATTCTCCGTCAACGTCCCTTTCTCAAAATACAATTCCATCAGTCCCTCGTCATTTTCTGCCGCTTTTTCGACTAATTCATTATGCATCTTGTTGGTTTTTTCCTGAAGTGCATCAGGAATGGGCAGTTTTTCGGGTTTACCACCTTCTGGGCCAAAGCGATAGTATTTCATCTTCAACAGATCGATGATGCCGTTGAAGTCGCTTCCCTCGTTGACCGGGAACTGCATCGGGGTGACGGCAGATCCAAAGTTTTCTTTTAGCGAATCAAGCGATTGATCATAATTGCTTTTAGGGTGATCCAGCTGATTAATGACAAAAATGGTAGGCTTTTGAAATTTGTCCACCTGGTTCCATAGTAATTCCGTGCCCACTTCTACACCATGTTGTGCATTGATCAGATAAACACACGTATCAGCAACACGAACCGAGGATATCACTTCCCCTACAAAATCATCCAGCCCTGGTGTATCGAGTATATTGATTTTGTAGTTTCGCCATTCCGTATGTAACAAGGTTGTAAAGACAGAGCCTTCCCGCTCATGCTCCAACGCGTGATAATCGGATATGGTATTGTGGTTTTCGACGGTCCCCCTGCGGTTAATCAGGCCTGCCTCAAATAGCATGGTTTCCGCCAATGTCGTTTTTCCGGCTTTATTGCTGCCCAGCAGGGCGATGTTTTTGATGTGTTTATTGTCAAATACTTTCATGATCGAGATATTTTGGTCATTGGAAAATATGCCGCCACCAGTGCGACGCAAGCGTTAGACAATAAATCTATCAATTTAGGGGGTCTAAAAAGATGGGATTTGTCAGGAAAAAGGATGATTCAGGTAAGGTGGGTAGGGGCCTACTTTAGCTTTTTGTTGGAAAGAAGCCAGGTGATTGAACGCGAAATCCAGTTATTATCTGAAGAAGAAAACTTACTAAGTACATTATCCGTGGTAGAAACAACATCGTCGATTTCTTCGATGGCGTTTTTGAAGGCTATTCCCTCGCGGGTTTCTGTGTCATCTATATTCTTCAACTCATCCAGCAAGGATAGAATGGGTGCCACCTCTCGTTTTCTGCGTTGTGCCGCAACCGTACGCGCCAGACTCCAGAAATCTTTCTCCGTGTGAAAGTATTCCTTGCGCTCGCCTCTTTTCAAGGATTTTTTAACCAGGTCCCAATCAATGAGCGCTCTTAAATTCATGCTCACATTCCCGCGGCTGATTTGCAATTCATCCATTATCTGTTCAACGCTTAGCGGATCGGGGGAGATGATGAGGAGGGCAAAAATCTGGGCCATGGTTTTATTGATACCCCAGGAGGTACCCAGTACGCCCCAGGCCTCTATGAACTGTTCTTTAGCTTCCGCTAATTTCATTTGGTACTATTATTAATGACCGGCTTTCTCGTAAACTTCGTCCATTATTATTAAATGTGGTAGTGTAAGCGCAGAAATTAACACAATAAATACCATGTATGGCGAAATTTGAGGGAAATATCCGGCAAGAAGGTAATAAAATAATAGCATTCCGGCAATGGCGAGTAAACTGAAAGGAAGGAGTGATTTCACGAAAGCACCAAGGGTTGGCGTGATCGATTGAATACTTCTAAATTCAAGAATCATTGATCGAAACGAATGCCAAATCCCAAAATAAAGGGTAAATGTAAATACAGCATTGGTAAGAATTGCACTGGTCACTAAAATCAAAAAGCATAGTGTTTCCGTCATTACAGCACGTAGCGGTAGTGATTTCCGGGCAATTAAAAATCCGGCCACTGTGATAATGAAACTAACGGCAATAAGTCGAATGAGTAATGGAATATTCAACCAGTCTGTCACAGAGGTAAATTCCAGGCTGGCAAAAATATTCAGACACTCCGTGTAATTGAAAACGGTAATTATGGAAAGAAGCAGCATGCCCCAGCTGGTGAAAACGACGTATTTAAACCATCCGCCGAGTGGGAGATAATACAGCTGAGATTGGCCAAAATGATAGGCAGATAAAAGAAGGAACCCGATAAACGCATATTTTGGCGTAAGAAACCATATTAGTCCAAAGAGTCCGATCAATCCCAAGTATTGTGTAAAAAATCGCAGTTTAACCTTGCCTGATACATTGGCTTTTTTCCAGTCAATTAAATGATCTACAGCTCCGTGTGGTATACCAACAAGCAAAAGCACTACCAGAAAAAACCACTGCGAATAAGCCAGTAGAGCAGGCCATAGAAGGACTGCAATGAGCAACGCAGCGGTAATCGCAAGAGATAATATGTTGAGCTGTCGGACAGGCATATGGAGTAAGTAAGAACAGCCCGCCTTAGGCGGACTGTTCATGGGATATAAATCAGGCGTTTGCTGTTTCTTTGGTATCAGAAATGGCAATTGAATAAACCACCAAACCGAAACCAATCTTGTTGACGGCATCTGCAATATTGTAGAATAAGTCAACGTTGGATGAAGTCCAGCCTAAACCGGTGTTCAACCAGCCGCCAGGCATACACATATACCCGATAGGATATATTGCCCAACCAACCAGTACAAACCAAGCCAGTGTTTTAATACCTTTCAATACGACTGGGTTTCCTGAATTTGCAGCCAGTTGTCTTACTTCTCCAGCCCAGGCGGTGTAAAGGATATACACATAACCCAATGTCGAGATTACTCCCCACGTCACTGAGTGACTAGTAGACCCGTCTGTAAATGCTTCACCAATGTAACCGGCAACAAGCATCCACACAGAAGCAACGATCAATTTCCAAAGCAAACTGATCTTAGCTCCGGCTGGTTTGGTTAATAAATAAAATTCTACACACATCAGGGGAACAGTTAACGTCCAGTCAATGTAACGCAGCGCCGTAGGGTTAGTCCCGGAGGCAGCATAGTAATCCCTCATGTAATAGTAGTGTACGGCGGCAATCCCCGTAATTAAGCCAGAGATCAATAATGATGTCTTCCATTTGTCTTTCACACGCCCGCGTTCAAAAAAGAAGAATATCGAGGCCGCAAACATGGCCATGTATCCAGTAAAAAAAGTAAACGCGACCGGGTCGTCTTTCGGAATGGTCACAAGATCTGCAAGAAATAAATTTTCCATGGTGTTTAGTTTTTATTTCAAAGAACACTCAAGTTTCAGAAATGTTTGAAACATAAATAAATAAATGCAAAAATTTATTCCAATCTTCATAAGAAGACCAAAAAAACTGTATTTGAAATAAGAAGGAGGGGGATTACCTGGCTAAATCCGGACTACAAACCGAAACAGAGGATAGGTTGAAACCCAGGGATTCATTGGTACCAATGTTGCCGGCAGCAACAATGACATTGTAATCATCACCACTATGGCCGAGATGTACTTTGACGCACCCATCGAAATTTTCGACACGCTCAAACGGAAATGTGGTGTCATCGGCCAGCTGTTTAATATTTGTGATGGAGCTGCCTTTTTCTACGTCATAGGAATTCAGCAGGGCAGCTTGTGGGTTATCTGCTTCCGATAAGTCGCCAAAATGCAAGTGTGCCGGAAGCATTCCTTTTCCATCGAGATCATCCAGCGTAATAATGATATCAATGGATTTGTCGGTACGTTCTTTGAACTCTACCACGCCAGGCACACCGGCAGTGTTCCCACTGTATAAGTCATAAGAGATGGAGCGGCCTGTATAGTCAGACTCAGGGGTGTCTTTATCTGAACATCCAAACATCAAAATAATCACCAGGGTGGAAACAGATAGAAAGCGCATGTCTTTTATTTTTTAAACAT
>CAYGOW010000080.1:1775-4070 GCA_964351425.1 uncultured Roseivirgaceae bacterium | reverse complement strand
CCGAACGATCAATGCGCGAGGCATCTCGCCGCAATCGTCATAAATAGTTTCAGCTATAAAAATAAGAGATCCGTCATTCGTTTCATCCCGAATCGTAAAAAATAAAAAAGGTCTTCCAATGAGCAATGGAAAATCGACTAGCAATGAAATCTGAAGCTCAGATTACGTTTTCATGATTTGTCCTTCCCAGCGATAAATACAATAAGGGACCCATGATCGGAAAAATCAATACGATGATAGCCCAAATAAGTTTATCGGTTCCATGAAATCGACGATTTGCCAAATCAACCAAAGCAAGTAATGGAAGGGCAATCGCCAAAAGAAAAATTAGTCCAAAAAAAAGCTCACCTACTATAAGACCACTGTCAGGAGTTAGTAATTCCATTTTTGTGGTGGTTAAAATAAAAAATACTGATTGTCTAATATACACATTCACAGAAAAAATTGATACAATTTGATATGAATGTTAAAAAATTTTTTACTTCCGGTATTTTTTTACCCTTAATTATGAGAAAATAATAATTTTCATCTCTATGGATGAATCACTGGCTGGTTACATCATGAGCTCAGGGTGTACTCATGCTATATGAGGTTATCTATAAATTCCATTGCCCCGTCTTTTGATCAAACGGATGTATACGACCGCAGGATAAATCTGTCGGACTATAAAGGGAAAAAGGTGCTATTGGCATTTTTCCGGCACGCAGGATGTCCATTCTGTAATTTGAGGGTACACACCCTAATGAAGCACACGGATGAATTCAAAGCCCTAAACATGGAAATGATTTTTATTTTTGAATCCATGAAACGTATTATTTTACGAAGTAAGTTCCATCAGGAAATTTCGCCCATTCCACTTATTGCCGATCCAGAAAAAGTATTGTACTCGTCCTATGGTCTGGAAAAATCGACGCTTAAATCAACATTGAGTCATTTGAAATCGTACCTGCCCGTTACTTTAGAAGCAAAAAGAAAAGGCGTTCCAAATCACTACATGTCGGGTAATGAGTCTTTTAGTAGTCTTCCCGCCGAATTCCTCATAGATGAAGAAGGAATTATCCGTCAACTGCATTACTCCGATTCTCTTACGGATAGAATGCAGGTGACAGATATTTTAGATTTTGGGAAATAAGGGGATTATCTATTGATCCCAACGACCCATCTTTCCACTTTGGTAATCCTGGTAGGCCTCTCTGATTTCTTCTTCCGAATTCATTACAAATGGGCCATAAGCAACAATAGGTTCCTTCAAAGGCTTGCCATAACCCAGAATCATTCGTCCTGCAGTATTCGCTTTGATAATAACCTGGTCGCCGTCTTGTTCGAATAAAATCAAATCATGTGTACGGGCTTCCTGATCATTGATCAAATACGATCCATCAACGGTGTACAATAGAATTTCATTCGATTCAGGAATAGTTAATTCGATACTTGCTTCACCTTCGAAATGCAAGATGGCCATGGTCAAATCAGTTACTGAGTTAGCCAGGCCTTTGGTGCCTGCCAGCTCACCGCTGATCACTTGTATTTTAACCCGGTCATTATCCATTGAAACTACGGGAATCTCATCTTTGGAGAATCCCTGGTAGGAGGGGGCCAGCATCTTCAGATCGGCCGGAAGGTTCATCCAGAGTTGTAAAATCTCAACTTTACCACCTTCTTTTTTAAATTCCTCTGAGGAGGTTTCTGAATGAATTAATCCCGAACCAGCGGTCATCCATTGAATACCCCCTTCCTTGATGATACTCTTGGATCCACTGGAATCCCAATGGACCAGGTCCCCGGTGAGAATAAATGTAAGTGTTTCAAATCCCCGGTGTGGATGAGGCCCGAAAGGAAGCCCCCTGTTGTTCTTTCCGTAAACCTGCGGACCGTGATGATTAAGGAATAAAAACGGGTCCAGGTGATCCATTTGCTGAGTCGGAAATGGACGGAAGGTTGTCAAATCATCGATAGGTGCCGGGATGGCGCGTATAGTCTTTTTAACAGTTCTCATTAGATGTTTAAACGTTTAATTTCTTAAACGAATACACGCCAGTTTGGTTTATCTTCTATTCATATTTCAGCGTATCAGCCGGATTAATCAATGTGGCCCGGATTGCATGATAGGAGACGGTGAAGACGGCGATCAAAAGACCTATGACGATGCTGAGTAAAAATACGTCCATTTTGATTTCGATGGCAAAGGTGAATGATTCCAGCCAGGTTGTCATCAGCCACCAGGATACAGGTGCGGCGATAACAAAGGAGATCAATGCCAGGAATATGAATTGGCGGTTCATCAGAATGAATATG
>CAYGOW010000080.1:0-1765 GCA_964351425.1 uncultured Roseivirgaceae bacterium | reverse complement strand
GCACGAGAGGAGCAGCGGGTTCGTCTTCGATCCGAATTCGGCCCCCATCACCTTACGAATTCCAATTTCCTTCGTGCGATTGACTGCATTGATCCCTGCCAACCCGAATAGTCCAAGGCAAGATATTAATATGGCGAAAAATGTCGATAGGGTCATGATATTTGTCCACCGCTCATATTGCTCATATTGGGCAGCAACGTCCTGGTCCAGAAACGTGTAGTTGAAAGGTTTGTCGGGTGCCAGTGCTTTCCATTCCCGTTCAATTAATTCCATTTTTTCCGGAATATCCCCGGGGGTCATTCGAATCAGCAAAGTTGTCAGGTAAGCGTAGGGTTCATTTTTAGGTTGTAAGAACATAGGCTCTATGTCCTGCTCAAGCGATTGAAAATGGTAATCTTTAAGGACTCCGATGACTTTGCTTCCCTGGCTTAATGAATCTTCGCGCCAATTCAGATATTCATCCAGGGGGTTCTCCCAGCCCATGTCCTTCACAAGGGCTTCATTGACAATAACCATATTGGAATCGAGCGCATTGAAATTACGACCTTCCAATAAATCTATTCCCAGGGTGGGGATATAGTATTCATCCACAGCGTATACATAGGCCGATTTTTGTTCTCCGTCAATCACGAACCCGTTTCGGCTCCACCCGCGACTGAATGAGATAGATGTGCCTCCCACATATTCTATTTGCGGATACTTTACCATTTGCATTCTGAATTGTTCCACAAACCGGTTAGCCTCTGTAGAAAATCCTGCGTTTGTGTTTACAACAAGCACCTGTTCTTCATTATACCCCAATTCCTTTGTAGCGAGAAAGTCCATTTGACGCATCATGATAATGCTGCAAATGATCAGCATGCCAGACAAAGCATATTGGATAACAACGAGCGGACGGGTAAATTCTGCTTTTACGCGCCCTGATAGTCTTTTCAAGACAAGGGTCGGGTTTAAGCGGGAAAGATAAATGGACGGATAACTGCCGGCTAATAACCCAATAAAAATGCTTACGATCATCCCCGTCGCCACCATGGTGAGGACAGTAGGAGTATTCAATTCAATTTCTTTGCTTGTGAATTCATTGAATTTAGGAAGAAACAAGACCACAAGCCCGCACGCCAGTACCAGTGACACGCATGACAGCAGGATGGCTTCAACACTAAATTGTGTCATGAGCTGACCGCGATGCGCCCCGATGGCTTTTCGAATACCAACTTCTGCCCTTCGACCGGCAGATGAGGTGAGCGCCAGCGAAATGTAGTTGATGCAGGCAATGATCAATATGAGAAGTGCCAACCCACCAAGGATGTAGGTATATTTGGCATCACTGCTCCTGGTCCAGTCAATCTTTGTGTCAAGGTGAATGTCCTGAATGTTGGTCAAGCCGTAAGAAAGAATAGCAATGTCTTCAGGGATATTGTATTCCAATCGATCTCTCTCCAGGTCTGCGGCCATATATTTTTTAATAATGGCCTCGAAGCCTGCCTCTAGATCTTCAGGCTCCGCCTGTTCATTCAGCTCTATGAATAAAGGCGTATTGAAACTATTCCATTGCTTCATGTTTTGTTCGAAAAAAGGCCGATTCAACTGGTTAAGAAGAATCCCGTAATCCAGACTTGAATTACGAGGTGGGTTCTCTATCACACCCACCACAGTCATTTCACGATTTTCCCCGTTTAGTGTAATCGTCAATGGTTTGTTCAAAGGGTCCTCATCGCCAAAAATTCGCTTAGCTATTTTTTCCGGGAGCACCATGTGATGCTTT
>CAYGOW010000079.1:3821-11703 GCA_964351425.1 uncultured Roseivirgaceae bacterium | reverse complement strand
TCTCGTGTTTACAAAAAGTATTTTATATGGCGCTTATTCGCTGGTGGTTAGTTTGCTGTCGCTCGCCGCGCTCTATGTTTTATTACAGGCAGAATTTGTCGGCGTAACGCAATTAATGATCTATGTGGGCGGCATAATTATTCTCCTCCTGTTTGCCATTATGCTCACGCAAAAACTAAAGGGAGAAACCCTCATGACGCCTCATTATAATCGCTTTTCGGGGATTATTCTTTTTTTTGTTTCGGGAGCTGCGTTTATATGGATGGCTATGTTATGGTCAGATGCCGTACCGGCAGTACGCGAACCGGTTGATGTAATGCGGGAAACGGGTATTTACCTGATGACGACGTATTTACTTCCTATGGAATTTGTTGCCATTCTTCTTCTCCTGGTATTAATTGGAGCCCTTACCATTGCGGGCCAGGGCTTTAGAAAGGAGGGGAGCAGATGAACACTTTCACACTTTTGCTATTGACAGGTGCGGTACTATTCTCATGCGGGATTACGCTGGTAATAACGAAAAAAAATGCGGTCATGGTTCTGATGGGAATTGAGCTTATGTTGAATGCCTCCAACCTGAATTTCATCGTCTTTAGCAGAATCTATCCCGAATGGCATCACGGTCATTTTTTCACCCTCTTTGTTATTGTGCTGGCGGCGGCTGAGGCGGCTGTTGGATTGGCAATCATTCTACGGGTGTATCGCTATTTTGGAACTGTCGAACTCGACAAGATAAACGAACTGAAAGGTTGAATGGATGATTATTCTACCATATCGGTTCCCATTATTGAAGCGGTTGTCATCCTGCTTCTTCCACTGATTGGTAGTGTCCTTGTCATACTATTGCCAAAAAAGAGAAAGCCTTTTTCGGGGGTGCTTCTCAGTGCCATACTGGGGCTATCAGCGATCTTATCCTTTCATTTGAGTGGGATGCAATGGGGAGAATCCCCGGACTATTTTCGTTTGACGTGGTTTACGCTTGGGGAGGGCATAAATTTCCAGGCAGGAATTTGGCTTGATAATGTAGCTACAATGATGCTTTCTGTCGTATCGGCTATCTCTTTTCTAGTCTGCCTGTTTAGTATTGCCTACATGAAGAATGATGAGGATGAGCAAAAGTACTTTGCTCACCTGGGGTTATTTGTTTTTTCCATGATAGGCATTGTTATCAGCAGTAATTTGCTGGTCCTATTTTGTTTTTGGGAATTAGTGGGCTTATCCAGCTACTTGCTTATTAATCACTGGTACCGTAATACAATACCACCGCGTGCTGCGAGCAAGGCTTTTGTCGTCAACCGGGTGGGGGACGCGGCTTTTCTCTTTGGAATAGCAATTCTTTGGGCACAGTTTGGGTCGCTTGAGTTTGCTGATTTGTATGATGGTATGGCCAAAAGTAATCTCACAGACAATCTCTGGATAGCTGAAAAAGGGGAGATGTCCTCCTTCATGCTTCCACTGGTAGGATTTTGTCTTTTTTTAGGAGCTTCTGGAAAAAGTGCCCAATTCCCTTTCCAGGCCTGGTTGCCTGATGCCATGGCCGGACCTACACCTGTTTCTGCCTTGATCCATGCGGCGACTATGGTAGCTGCCGGGGTTTTTTTACTGGCTAGAATATTCCCGCTCCTGGCACTGGATACCATGACGATTATTGCATTTATTGGCGCATTAACTGCATTTATGGGTGCGGTTGCCGCCATGACACAGCAGGATATTAAAAAAGTGCTGGCCTTTTCGACCATCTCACAACTTGGCTATATGGTGTTGGGCATTGGAGTAGGCGCCTACGACGCTGCCTTGTTCCACCTGTTTACCCACGCGTTTTTTAAGGCCGGTTTGTTTCTTGCTGCTGGTGCGGTAATTCATGTGATGCATCACCTGACCAAAGGGCAGCCTTCCTTTGATGCACAGGATATGCGTACGATGGGAGGATTGCGTGGCCGTTTGCCTTTTCTGTTCGGGAGCTTTGTTATACTCGCACTTGCCTTAACAGGTATACCCTTCTTTAGTGGATTTTTATCCAAAGAGGCCATTATGAGCGGAAGTTTTGCCTGGGCTGAAGCGCGCAGCGGATCTTCCATGTCATTTTACCACCTGGTTCCTTATGCCGCACTTATTACTGTGGCCCTGACCGCATATTACATGGGCAGGCAGGTTTACCTGGTTTTCCTTGGTAAGGAAAGATTTGTTTCGTCAAGTGAATCGTCTCATTCGCTACCGCTATCCATGCGTATCCCGGTCATTCTGCTGGCGATATTGTCCCTGGGTCTTCTGTGGTCATTTAACCCTTTTAGTTATGAGAATAGCTGGTTCTTTAACCAATTGACCGTACCCACCATACTGGTTCCGGGTTTTCCTGCCGAGTTACAACCTATCCTGGTTGAATTATCTGAGAAAAATCATTTGCTGGTTTTTGGGCTTTCTTCTGCCATGATTTTACTCGGCCTCGGGATAGCCTGGGTGCGATATATAGGCGGTAAACAACACATCGGACAGAAACAGAGCGTCTTTTATAGACTATCTCATGAGAATTGGTGGATGGATGATTTATATGATAAGGGAATTATTCTACCCGTAAAGAAATTAGCGTTCGTTACCTATGGTATGGACCGAAGGGTAATTGATTTTATACTTGATAAAACAGCCGTTGCTACAGTGGTATTAGCAAAAATAGCTTCCTGGATTGACAGGAATGTGGTGGATGGATTCGTTCACCTGATGGTATCCGCTGGTAAGATTGCCGGAGATATTTTCCGTTCCTTTCAGGGGGGGAATGTACAACGTTATGTGGCGGCTGCACTTTTGATCATGATTATACTATATTGGTTGATATATTAAGGACATGCTGCTGGACCACGTGCTTACATTAATTATTTTCTTGCCCATTGCCATCGCACTGGTAATTGCTCTTTTGCCGGATAAATGGGTTGATTCATTCAAGAATATCAGCCTGGGTACCTCGATTGTTCAATGCGTCCTGGTCGTGTGGCTGTTGTCAGGGTATGACCCCCACCATTCCGGTCCGGATACTATAAATGGGTTTCAGTTCATGACCCTCGTTCCTTGGTTTCAATTGGACCTGGCAGATTTTGGAATTTTATCGGCCAGCTATTTTCTTGGGGTGGATGGTCTGAGTATCTCACTGGTGGCGTTAAACGCTTTGGTGATGTTGGTGAGTACCATTGCTTCATTCTCCATTAAAGAGAAGCAAAAAGGATACTTTGCCTTGTTACTGGTTCTGAATGGATCCATCATGGGGTGTTTCATGGCCCTTGATTTCCTGCTTTTCTATTTATTCTTTGAATTTATGCTCCTGCCGATGTTTTTTCTTATCGGTATCTGGGGAGGACCGCGGCGGGACTATGCTTCCATTAAATTCTTCCTTTACACTTTGCTGGGTTCGTTGTTGATACTTGTGGTGATCATTGGATTGTATGCATCGGTTATGGATCCACAACTATCGGCCGACGGAGTTCTGGTGCACACCTTCAATATGGTGTACATGACGGATCCGGCGAATCTGATTCCGGGCTCATTGTTGGCCGGGGGGTTTGAGTTTCTATCTGTTCCGCTTCGCTTATGGGCCTTTCTCTTTCTCTTCATCGGATTTGCCATTAAGATTCCGGTAGTACCGTTACACACCTGGCTGCCTGACGCTCACGTAGAGGCACCAACACCCATTTCCGTGGTGCTGGCTGGTGTGCTACTGAAAATTGGCGCATACGGGCTGATGCGAACGGGCTACCTGATGTTTCCTGATGGAGCGGTTGAATTTGCCTGGCTGGTGGGCCTGCTTGGTGTCATCAGTATTATTTACGGTGCGCTCAATGCACTGGCCAGTAAAGACCTGAAACGCCTGGTGGCATACAGTTCAGTTTCTCATATGGGGTTTGTTTTACTCGGACTGGCATCCAATACAACAGAAGGCATTTCCGGTGCTTTGTTTCAATTGGTGAGTCATGGGGTGATATCAGCAGCCCTCTTTCTTATTGCTGGTGTTATTTATGATCGCACCCATGATCGTATGATTGCCAACTATTCCGGGTTGATCAGTAAAATGCCACGATATGCCATATTTACCGTATTGTTTTTCTTTGCTTCTCTTGGGTTACCGGGAATGTCGGGCTTTGTGGCGGAAGTACTTACTGTGCTGGGCGCATTCATTTCTGCCGGCGTGAATGGCCTGTTATCGCGTGGCCTTGCATTGGGGGCCGTCATCGGGTTGATTCTTTCGGCCGGCTATTATTTATGGACATTGCAGCGAATGTATTTTGGTCCTTTTTATTATCGATTCTCCGATGGAATGGAGTTGAGTGACCTGACGAAACGAGAATACCTGCTGCTGGTTCCATTGGCTGTTTTGACACTTATACTGGGAATATTCCCCGGCATTCTACTGGATTTGTTCACCTCGACGGTCAATGATTTTGTAAACCTGGTCAATATGGCACAAACATGGCCTCAGTAGAAATGGACCTGGTGAATTATGACATAGGAGAAAGTCTTTACTGGCTGGGGCCTGAATTAGCGGTTGCGCTTTCCATCTTGCTGAATACTTCAATGATTCTGCTTCCGGTTACGACGGATAAATTGAAGAAACCAGTCATATTGTTGGTGCTGGTCATTATTCTTTCGGTGAATGTAATTCATTTCACTCAGCTGGCGGGGATGACAGTATGTTGTCTGTTTAATACCGGTATGGTCGAGATAAGTCAGCAAACCGCCTTCTGGAAAATGCTTCTGACCTGTGCCATGATCGTGGTGGTGCTGTTTCCGCTTCCCTATTCGCTGAAACGTGACCGATCAGAATATTACATCTTGCTTCTTGGCGTTTTATTGGGAGGGTTCCTGCTTACCATGGCCAATCATTTTCTAATGGTGATCATTGGATTGGAAACCATGTCCCTTTCCTCCTATATGCTCGTCGGGCTTGCCCGATCCAAAGGTTCGGTGGAATCAGCCATTAAATATTTTCTTTTTGGTGCAACTGCCACCGCTGTTACGTTGTACGGTATTTCCTGGTTATATGGATTAACCGGGCAGTTGAATTTATCCGGAAATACCTTCGAACAAACCATACCTGCCGACCTTCCCGACTGGATTCCGTTTCTGGTCATAACGCTCGTATCAAGTGGCGTTCTGTTTAAAGTAGCCGTTGCCCCCTGGCACTTATGGGTGCCCGATGTATACCAGGAAACTCCGACTCCCATCGTGGCCATGTTTTCCGTGGTTCCTAAATTGGCAGGATTCGGCTTTCTTATCCATTGGGTGGACTGGCTTGGATGGCCTGTCGAGGAAATGGCCCTGCTTGCCATTCTTACGATGTCAATTGGTAATTTCGCCGCACTTCGTCAGAAAAATGTCAAGCGAATGATGGGCTACTCATCCATTGCCCATTCAGGGTTTTTGCTGATGGCGTTGCTGAATCCTGAGAATCTGTCGGTATTCTATTTCTACGCAACGATCTATCTGTTAATGAATCTTGCTGCGTTTCTCCTGATCAATTATTACGAGCGAAAGTATAAGATCCAGACCTTTCAGGAATACGAAGGGTTTTTTCAGCTTTCACCCTATTTCGGGATTATGATGGTTGTGCTGATGATTTCCCTCACCGGATTGCCGCCTACTGCGGGCTTTACTGCGAAATTATTTCTATTTTCTGCTATAGCCGGAGAATATCAATCCACAGAAAGCACTATTTTATTGATAACACTGGTATTCGGAATTCTCAATGCTGTGGTATCCTTCGCCTACTATGTGAAGCTCCCATATGGGATGATCTTCAAAAAGATGAATTCTACAGGGAATGTCTTTAAAAAATATAGTTCATTAGAGAATTATTTGTGTCTTTTTTTAGTTTTAGCCGTATTGATTCTATTCTTTAAACCAGATTGGTTGATGGGCTGGATCAATAATGGTAGCTTTGCATATTAATCCATAAGAATGAGCGACATTATAAAGCATGAATGTGGTATAGCAATGATCCGGTTGCGCAAACCGTTGTCTTACTACATTCAGAAATACGGTTCACCCACCTGGGCGGTTGGTAAGATGTACATCCTAATGGAAAAACAGCGAAATCGTGGTCAGGATGGTGTTGGTGTGGCCAATATTAAGCTGGATCAAAAAGCCGGACTTCGTTATATCAGTCGTTATCGTTCGATCGAACAGGACCCTATCAAGCGGATATTTGAAAAGATCGGGAAAAAATATAAAAAGGCGCGCAAAGAGGGAAACGAGCTTTTCAATGATGAACGTTGGATTAAAGAAAATTGCGCATTCTCCGGAGAAGTTTGGCTTGGCCACCTTCGGTATGGCACGCATGGTAAGAATAGTATAGAGAACTGCCATCCATTTTTACGACAAAATAACTGGAGAAGCCGGAACCTTGTGGTTGCCGGCAATTTTAATATGACCAACGTGGATGAGCTGTTTGACATCCTTGTAAAATTAGGCCAGCATCCAAAGGAGAAGGTAGATACAGTGACCGTTATGGAAAAGATCGGCCACTTCCTGGATGAGGAGAATAATGAAATATTCAGACGCTATAAGGATAAGTTCACCAACCAGGAGATCACCGAGGTGATTGAGCGTGAACTGGATTTACAGCGTGTACTGAGTCGGGCGTGCAAGGATTTTGATGGTGGTTATGCGATGGCTGGTATGGTGGGGCATGGAGATGCTTTTGTGGCGCGTGATCCTTCGGGAATACGACCGGCTTATTATTATGTCGACGACGAAGTAGTGGTTGTGGCTTCGGAGAAACCGGCAATCAAGACGGCATTCAATGTGGAATATAATCAGATTGAAGAAGTAAAACCCGGTCATGCCCTGATTATCAAGAAAAACGGGGAATTTGCCCAGCATCAATTTATCGAGCCCAAGCAGAAAACGAGTTGCAGCTTCGAGAGAATTTATTTCTCACGTGGAACGGATCCTGATATTTATCATGAAAGAAAGCAATTGGGACGACTGCTGGTTCCTCAGGTCCTGAAAGCGATCAATTTTGATCTGAAAAATACCGTATTCAGTTATATCCCGAATACAGCCGAAACGGCATTTTTGGGAATGATGGAGGGTATGGAAGATTATCTGTCCGCACGTCGAAAAGAAGTAGTACTGGATAGCAAACCGACGATGGAATCACTCGAGGATATCCTGTCTTTCCGGCCGCGTGTAGAAAAAATTGTCATCAAGGATGCTAAACTAAGGACGTTTATCACGGACGATGACCAACGTGATGAAATGGTCGCGCACTCGTATGATACGACCTATGAGGTGATCCGTAAGAAACAGGATACCCTGGTCATCATGGACGATAGTATAGTGAGAGGCACGACACTGGAAAAGAGCATTCTGACTATGCTGACCCGATTACGGCCGAAAAAAGTGGTAGTCGTTTCATCGGCACCTCAGATACGATTCCCTGATTGTTATGGGATTGATATGTCTAAAATGAGTGAGTTCATCGCTTTCAGAGCCATGGTTGGCTTGATCAAAGACCATGACAAGGAACATCTTCTTGGCGAAGTTTACGAACGATGTAAATGGGCAATTAAGAATAAGGAAGCTGTCAATCCGGTGAATGAGCTCTACATGGAGTTTACCAATGAGCAGATGTCCGAAAAAATTGCGCAGATCGTGAAGCCTGATGAAATGGAAGCCGAACTCGAAGTGATTTACCAAACGGTTGAGAATCTGCACCTGGCGATTCCGAATCATTCTGGCGATTGGTATTTTACCGGAAACTTCCCTACAACCGGAGGTATGCGCGTAGCCAATCAATCCTTCGTCAATTACATGGAAGGAAAACTAGTCCGCGCCTACTAAGGAATTAATTCAATAATGTCAGGAAGGCATGCCCAAGGTTTTCCGCTATAATTTT
>CAYGOW010000079.1:0-3811 GCA_964351425.1 uncultured Roseivirgaceae bacterium | reverse complement strand
CGGTAACGAATACTTGTTAAGTAATCCTGGGTCAGGAATTCATTCCATAATGGAGACCAATCTGAATTTTTTGCCATTATAAATCCAAGCTGCTCTGGTTCGCCCAGCTTAACCGCATGACGCTTAACAGGTAATTGTTTTTTAACAGCGTCAAAGTATTCGGTAAAATCAAGCACGGTAAATAATCTCGAGTCGGTACGGAGTTTATCCAGGATTATAGCTCCACCGGTCGTATACGTTATTTTCAGATCAGGGTAGTAATTGGTTTTTATGTCATTGATGTACTTCACATGAGTACTTCCTGTGATTGTTTCGGCACCAAAACCGCTAAACTTAGTCCTGATCTCCGATAATTCAGACAGGGTAGGGGCGCTGTTGTGTGTGAGAAGTACCATGGGGTTTTTCATGTAGGCAGGCGAGAATGCCATGTATTTTTTCCTTTCGGGCGTAATACTTACATTGGCCACTCCTATGATATTGGGTGATTTGAGCGACTCGTTCAAAAAATTAGTGAATACCTGTTCCTGACCAACAAAGCGAATGGTAATGTCCTTGCCATATCTGTTTTTTATATAATCAGCAAAATCGGATAGGATATCCACACAAACACCTTTCATCTGTCCGGTTTCCGGATCCTTGAATACCAGTCCAGGCGTTTCATAATACACGCAGGAGAGCGTTCCGGAGCCATTTGAACGTACGTTTGCCCAACTGTCTCCCTTGTATTTCTGTGCAACCACAGAGGTTGCCAGAATTGCTAAAAATAGAAGTAATAGATGTCGCATATTACAATTAAATGATACGACTTCATACTACTTAAATGTTCATAGTAAATCCCTTCAAGGTAAGTAAAAATCAAAAATTACATCATTCATGCATTTGAAGTGACCTTTCGGACATTTTTTATAACCGATTTTACTGCACGGCCTGCAATGAAGTTTTGTATTCTCGAAGATGGTAAATTTGGTGCGATAGGGATACATACCGAATTGGGGAATCGTGTTTCCCCAAATACTGAAAATCTGTTTTTTGAACGCAGCGGCGATATGCATCATTCCTGTATCATGGGTGAAAACATAACTTGCCTGTTTGACAAGTGATGCTGATTCATTCAGTGAGTATTCACCACAAGCATTATACACTACTGACTTTTTGTTGAGCTCCTTCAATCCTTCCTCATACGGGGCAGACTTTTCAGACTTTGTAAAGAATGAGACAATTTTGTCGCCCATTTCCGCATCTTCCGGACCACCTAGCAATAGTATGGGCTTATTGATCTTATCGCAAAGCTCAATCATTCGTTTAAAAGGCAGTTTTTTAGTTTGATGTTGTCCACCGATAGCATACACTACATATTCTTCATGAAAGGCAGCGGGTAAGGCTGACTTAGGTATAAATTCTTCTTCGGGGATGAAGTAATCAAGTCCTAACGGGTCAAGCTTTACACCTAGCGGCCGGACGGTGTCCATGTAACGGTCGACAATATGGCGGTTCGGCAGTTTATTGATCTTAAGGTTGACCATCAACCATTTGGCAAAATTGATTTTGTCAAATTTATAGGTTGGGATCCTTAATGCGCCTTTTATAATGGAAGTCCGTAAATTATTATGTAAATCAATTATAACATCAAATTTCTCCTGCTTCAATTCGGTAATTAATGTCCGCAAGCTATCCCGAAGAATATGAATCTTATCGATATATGGATTTTCCCTGAGAATGGGTTCATACGATGATTTGGTGCAATAATGCACCTCGCAGTCATCCAGTTGTGTTTTAATCGTACGTATCACCGGTGTGGTTAACACAATGTCGCCAATGGATGAAAAACGAATTATCAGGACTTTCTTAACTTTCATACCCTCGTAATAGCTTTCTCTTTCCTAACCTGAAAATAGTCGGTAAGTTCATCCAGGGTAAAAGATGTTAAATTAGATTCCTTTTTAATCAACCCTTTTCTGGCTTGGGCAACGCCAAACTGTATGTCTTTGTATCCTTCAATTGAATGGGCATCCGGGTTAATACTTGTTTTAATCCCCATTTCCTGCATTCTGGAAAGCCAGTGCCAATCTACATCCAGGCGGTTTGCGTTGGCATTCAATTCTATGACTACATCATTTTTCGCACATGCTTCCAGGATATATTCCATATGTACCGGATATCCCTGTCGCCGGAGTAATAAGCGACCCGTCATATGTCCCAGTATTGTGGTGAATGGATTCTCGATTGCTTTCAGAAGACGTTTCGTTGCAGTATCGGCGTCCATATTCAATACGGAATGAACCGAACAGATAATGAAGTCAAAGGACTCTAACACTTCATTGGTGTAGTCCAGGGAGCCGTCTGGTAAGATGTCACATTCAATTCCTTTGAATATCCTGAAATCCGGGTATTTATTATTTATTGCGTCAATCTCGGCGTGTTGTTCCTGAATGCGATTCTCAAAGAGTCCATTGGCGTAAAAAAACGAAGACTTGCTGTGATCGGTTATCCCCAGGTATTTATATCCGGCCGATTGAGCCCCTTTCACCATATCCTCCAGCGTATTTTTCCCATCGCTATAGGTACTGTGTGCGTGAAGGATTCCTTGTATGGATTCTTCGGTGACTAGTGCAGAAAGGTCATCTCCGGATAAATCCAAAGGGTTTGGGTTTTCCCGTATTTCCGGAGGATAGACAGGCATACATGCCAACTCGTAGAGGGATGATTCATTTTCCCTCCCCGTCGCATGGGATTTTTCGATGACCTGCTCAACATGCTCGGTGCTGCCGGTGGACTTAAATAATTCGAATTCGAACTCATCTTCGTCGGCCAATCTGATCCATATTGGAATGCTACCGTCCAACCAAATGGCGCGCAGGATGTACGGGCTGGACTCCCGGGGCAAAAGTTCTATTTCCTGAGAATCCTTCAAAAATTTCAGTGCTTTCTGCTTTTTCCTTTCACCGAGTAATTCGATTCTGTTGATTATCTGACATTTTCTTCGAACAGCGCCTGTTATTTCCCACCGGCTGTCGGGAAATTCCTCGGCAAGCGAGGATTTGAGCTGTTTTGCCAACGCAATGGCATTCGGCAGTAATAATTTTCCTTTTTGTGATATAAAAAATGCCAAAGCATCCGACAGGTTTTTCTCCGTCTTTTTACCGAAGCCTTTCACTTTGGATAAATTCCCCTTTTCTATTTGCTCCTGTAGCTTGTCCAGCGAATCAATATCAAGTTCTTTCCAAAGCGTTTTAACCTTTTTAGCACCTAAACCAGGTAACCGACTAATTTCCAGTATGCCTGATGGTGTATCAGCAAGTAGATTGTTAAGCTCCTCACAGCTGCCCGTATCAACAAGTTGAACGATCTGTTCGGCAATACTTTTGCCGACACCGTCAATTTCCTCAAGTTCATCCCGGGTGCAGGTTGACAATTGTTTGCCAGCACGCTCAAGGGAAAAAATCGCATTATTTATTGCTCGTATTTTAAAAGGGTTAACATCCTGAATTTCCGAGAGTTTCGCCAGGGTTCTAAGGTTCTTTATAATTTCTTTATTATCCAACCGCGGTATAATTTTTGTGCCTTGTAAAGGTAATTATGTAAATTTAATTAATACAAACTGCATCTGTACGGAAGACGGATACTAATTCCGATTGGTTTGAGTCAGGTGCAGGAAAGGATGTCAATATGAAGAAAATCATCGGTTTACTCCTTGTTTTAATTATACAAGGGAGTCTTATGGCCCAAATAGAACAGGTAGTTCGCTATGAGCAACCGAAAGAAGATGAAGATGACTTCTTTACCACCATATCTTGTGGTGAATATGGGCTGT
>CAYGOW010000078.1:0-11713 GCA_964351425.1 uncultured Roseivirgaceae bacterium | reverse complement strand
CATGTGTAGGAGGTGTTTTCTTGATCTTTTTGAATAGAGAGTAATAATAAACGTAAGCCAGATAAACCCCAAAACGGGCGCGTTTTGGCAATTTTTTAATGCCCTCGTAACCCATTTGAAAATCGGCTTCAATATCCTCTTCAATAAGACGTTTGTTTTCCTCGTCAAATTCACCTATTTCCAGGTTAGGAAAGTAGGTCCGACCCATTCCAATATAATCAGCGCGTAAATCACGCAAAAAGTTAATTTTCTGGAAAGCGCTTCCCAGTTTCATCGCGTAGGGCTTTAGCTCCTCATAATGGGCTTGGTCCCCGTTGAGGAATACCTTGAGGCACATCAGACCAACGACCTCGGCAGACCCTAGAATGTATGTCTCGTACATTTCCTGGTCATACTCCTTCTCGGTCAGATCCATTTCCATGCTGTACAGGAATTGATCGATTAGTTCCAGGTCTATATTATATTCCCGAACCGTATTTTGGAAACTGTTCAGGATTGGGTTCAGGCTTATTCCTTCTTCAATGGCCTGATAAGTCTCTGCCTTAAAACGCTCCAGAAGCTTCTCCTTTTCAAAATCGTGAAAGCTGTCGACTATTTCATCAGCGAACCTGACAAATCCATATATAGCACAGATAGGATCACGCAAATCCTTGTGCAAACATCGGATACCTAGCGAAAAGGATGTGCTGTAGGAGCGCGTGGTTATCCGGCTGCATTTTATGGAAACTTTGTCGTACAGTTCTTTCATGCCGTATATTTTTTTTCAATTTGATCGGCAACCACCTGACCGGAAATCAAAGACGGCGGCACCCCAGGACCAGGAACAGTCAATTGTCCTGTATAATACAAATTAGAAACATTTTTGTTAACCATCGACGGTTTGAGAATGGCTGTTTGACGCAGGGTATTCGCCAGGCCGTATGCATTTCCTTTAAATGCATGGTAATCGGCAACAAAATCACGATGTGCATAGGCTTTTTTATACACAACTTTTTCTCTGATGGCCATTCCGGTATGCTTTTCTAAGCGGTCCATTATGTGATGATAATATTTTTCCCTTATTTCTTCTGTATCCTCAAGACCCGGAGCTACCGGAATCAGGATAAATATATTCTCCATACCTTCAGGGGCTGCGGTTGGATCTGTCTTAGATGAACAACAAACATAATACAAAGGTTGCTCCGGCCATGTAGGATCTTTGTAGATTTCACGGGCATGCTGCTCAAAATCGCTATCAAAAAAGAGATTATGATGTTCGAGTTTCGGTACTATACCATCCACGCCTAAATAATAGATGAGTGATGAAGGTGCCATTTTTCGGCTATCCCAGTATTCCGGAGAATAACGCCGAGAGGAAACCGGTAGAAGAGTTTGTTCAAAGTGATGATAATCCGCACCATTTACCACGATATCCGGAACGATAACCTGATCAGCTAAATGAATCTTTTTAATTTGCTTGTTTTCAATGGAAACAGAAGTGACTTCTGCGTTGTATTCAAAGGTCACTCCCTTTTCTCTGGCCAGGGATTCCATGCCTTCAACTATTTTATGCATGCCTCCCATCGGATACCAGGTACCTAATGACATGTCGGCATAGTTCATCAGACTATATAAGGCAGGTGTTTCACTGGGCATTGCTCCCAGGAAAAGAACCGGAAATTCCAACAACTGTATAAGCCGTGGATCTGTAAAGTATTTTCTAATGTGATCTGAAATAGAGCTGAATACCTGAAGACGCAAAACACCACGCATCAACCGTGTATCGACAAATTCGCTCAATGAAAGGCCTGGTTTATATACCAGGCTATTGATGCCGACGTCGTATTTGTAAGCAGCTTCTTCAAGAAAAGCCTCTAGTTTTGCGCTGCTACCGGGTTCCACCTTTTCAAAAAGCGATTTTAACGCTTCCATTTCGGCTGGTATATCCCAATCATCTTCAGGACCAAATACTACTTTGTAGGAGGGATCCAATCGGGTGAGAGAATAGTAGTCACTTACTTTCTTTCCGAAACGATTAAAATATTTTTCAAAAACATCGGGCATCCAATACCAACTGGGTCCCATGTCAAAAGAAAAACCATCTACTTCGAATTTTCTTGCCCGCCCTCCGGGTGAAGAATTTTTTTCGTAGATGGTTACGTCGAACCCCTTGTCGGCCAGGGATGTAGCCGCAGCTATACCGGCGAAGCCAGCTCCAATTACCGCTACCTGCTTACTCATACTTACTCATCAACCGCGGTAAGCTACTAATTTTTTCTGTATTTCTTTTCGTGCGTGAAAGATTCTGTTTTTTACTGTGCCGATGGGAATCTTTAATTGTTCGGCAATTTCATGGTATTTATATCCTTCCATGTGCATTTTAAAAGGGATGAGTAAATCCTCTTTGATGGCATTTACACACTTCATGATATCCTTATATTCATACGTGCTGTCAGGTGAAGTGAAGGTATGGTTATCCTCTACATTCAAATAATATAATTCCTTGGTGTCGTCGTGCGTTGTGCGGGCACGCTGCGCCTTTCGGTAATTGTTAATGAACGTGTTGCGCATGATGGTATATAACCATCCTTTCAAGTTTGTATTCTTTTTGAATTTGTCACGATACGTGAGTGCCTTCAGCACAGTGTCCTGGATGAGATCTTCTGACTCTTCCTGGTCTTTGGTGAACCGACGAGTAAAAAGTTCAAGCGTATCCTGAAGTGAGGCAATTTGATGATTAAATTCTACAGCAGTCATAATTGGTATTGTTTAACTTTTAATGTTCAACCTTAAACAAAGATACATATTATACGGATAAGGTCAACGTTTTGTTTAACTTATTTTAAAAAACATTAAACAAAAATATAATTACAAGTTAATAAATGGAAAAATCGTGCTAGAATAGGTGTAGAAAGGACTTATTTGAGTTTTGCGAAGCTATTCGTCAATTCGTGGGCATCAACGAAGGTTTTTATGTTTTCAGGTAATTTACCTTCGAAATGAATAACTGGATATCCTGTCAGGTAAATACCACACTTGGGGAATTTCTTGGACAAGGAATTAAGGAAATCACCCAGGAGCTCTTCATCGGCCCAATGGGAGATATTGCTGATCAGGTAGTCAGGTTTATATACCTTTGCTGCCTCAACCAGGCTGGGAAGGGGTACATGTTGTCCCAGATAAAACGTATTGAATTTCATCTTACGGATCAGGTAATGAAAAAACAACAAGCTGATTTCGTGCAATTCATTTTCTGGTAGAAATAGCATCACCTTAGGGGCCGAACTGTCTGCCCGGATACTTAAGCCATCGATCGCCACGATTATTTTCTGGCGAATCAGATGCGACATAAAATGCTCCTGGATGGGGTTAATATTATCAGAAAGCCATAAAACACCCACTTTTCGCAGAAACGGGAAAACTATTTCAACGATGGTTTTTTCAAACCCAAATTTCAAAACGTAGATGGAAAGAAGCTTTTCAAATTTAATTTCATCCATCTCAATCATACACACGGTCAGTTGTTCGATGTACGAGTTGATGTCTTCAAAATTATCTTCGAGGGCTACAATTCGATCTGTGAGCTGATCGTAACTGAGGTGTGAAATTTTACTGATCTTGTGCCCGTGACGTGACAGAAGGGAGATATTCAAAAGCTTCTTCAGGTCTTGATCCGAGTAATACCGGATATTGGTTTCGGTTCGATTGGGATTGAAAACATTGTAGCGTTTCTCCCATGTCCGTATCGTGTGCGCTTTAATTCCTGATAGCTTCTCTAATTCTTTGATTGAATATTGACCCATATGCTGTTTTTTTCCAAAACTACAACGTCCAAAGATAGTTAATGTTTAATCAATGGAAAAAAAAGTTAAGCAAGAATGTGTTTATTTAACGACGCTGAATTTAATATAGAGCTGTAAAGCCGGGACGGTTTTATCGATCGTTCGCCCATATCCGGGAATGGCGTAGGTATCAATGGTGTCAAATTCATCACGATCAATGAGAACGCGCAGACTGAAATACCCGCCCATTGCAAACCGGGATGCTTGGCCTAGTGTCATTTCCGATCCAATCGCTAATTCTGCCCATGAGGCGGTTAATCCAAGCCGTTCAAAGGTACCGCTTTCATCCGGCCATAGATCACTTGTAATAAGGTATGAACCCACTTCATCGTATTCACTATATCCATAGCGCCCGCCGAGTATGAGACGGTTTCTATTGTCCAGCGGGAAATAGTACTCTACTCCGGGTCGAACGTACCATCCTGTAACTGTATAGTTGCCATTCTTAATGGCCTGTTTAGGCATGAGTTCGCTGTATCCTGCATGAACCACAGGAGCAATCCGGCCAATGCGCCAGTTGATTCCTGCTTCAAGCTTTGATTCAAAGTCCGTTGCATACAGCGCGAGCTTCCCGTAGTCGATCCAGATCTCGGGCCCACTTCTCCTAGATTGTTTCAGGCTATCTTGCCCGGCAACCGAAAGGCAGGTAAGAATACTAAAAATAAAAAGTATACAAAATCTCATCTGTGGTACATGTATCTGCAGTGCATTGTACTTTAACTGAATCAAATGTATAATTTACAAGATTCAAATCATATCCTCTTTGCCGCACAATTCTTTCGTCAAAAAGTGACTCCAATTGATAGGAGACTGTGGCCTCTTCAAGATAATCACCATACCCGATTAAAAAAGTTACCTCTAAGGCATCACTTCTAAGCGGAAGGCCATACAATGACCGCGGTGTTTCATACCTAATCTCCTTTTCGGTGCCAAGGGCCGACACAAAATCCAGCAGGATAGTGCCCTGGTTCAGCTGGCTGATCTGGGTGCGTAACAATGAACCTGCATCTTCAAGTGAATCCAGCGATGCATTCAATATTAACTTTTCTTCGGTGTAGTCTCCCGGATCCCCTGCATTCTCCAACGAATCGATGTAATCAAGGTCATCTGATACATCATCGATCAGTTGACTGTTTAATGACTGGCGTAATTCAAGTTTATTGATGCTATCCACGGGAATAAATCTGCTGCGAAGTACGGCTTCTCCTGATATCTCAACAGGCGGGTCTTCCACGCACGCGGATACTGCTGAAACCAGAAAAATACATAGCAGGAAATTACGCATCATATCACAAAGGTAAGCAACCCGCTAATATGGGTCGACATCAAAGACAATTTTAAGCTGTTTAAAAAGTTTTTGTTGTTGTAAAGTTATGGCCGCATTTCGCATAGCATTTTTTGCTTTCTTCAGATCGACGCCTGACCGTTCGAGTTTTACCAGGATATCGACCAGGAATTCATTGCGCACTTTGTTCACGACAGGCTCCTGCGGCCCGAGTACCCGGTGTCTTCCCAGGCCGGATTCAAGTATGGCGGCCATTTTTTGGCTTCCTTCCTGTACGACATTGCGGTCACGATGTTTTAGGTGAACCTGAATAATCCGGGTAAAGGGGGGGTACCGGTGTAATTCACGTTCGGCTAGTTCCTCTTTATAAAAGCTATCATAGTCGTGTCTTTTGATAAGGTTTAAAACAGGATGTTGAACATCCCGGGATTGAATAACCACTTTACCGGGCGTTTCTTTCCTGCCGGCCCGACCACTTACCTGTAAGGCCATTTGAAAGGCTCGTTCGATGGATCTGAAGTTCGGGAAATGAAGCATTCTGTCAAAATCAATAATGCCCACCAGGCTGACGTTATCGAAATCCAGTCCTTTACTCACCATTTGAGTACCAACCAGAATATCTGCTTCGTTATTTTCAAATGCCTGGAGAATTCGTTCATACCCATATTTATTCCGTGTAGTATCCAGATCCATTCGTAATATTCTCGCATTGGAAAATACCATGGCAGTTTCTTCCTCAATCCGTTCAGTCCCCATTCCTACAGGTTTCAGATGTTGGTGACCACAGGCTTCACAAGCCGATGGTATAGGCTCACGATACCCGCAATAATGACAAATCAGGCTTTCGCCGTACTGATGATAGGTCAAACTCACAGCACATTGGTTACAGGTCGGAATCCATCCGCACTGAACGCATTGGAGATAGGGGGCGTATCCACGTCGGTTCTGAAAGATAATTGCCTGTTGTCGTGCCTGGAGTGCTTGATTTACTTCATCGAAGAGGATAGAAGAGTAGGATTGATGATTTATTTTCTTCTTTTCTTCCCGCATCATATCGACAATCGTGATATCCGGAAGCACTGCTTCCCCATACCGGGTAGCCAGTGATACATACCCATATTTTTCTTCATGGGCTAAGTACCGGCTTTCCAGGGAGGGTGTTGCCGTACCCAGCAGAATACGTGCCTGGTGCATTCCTGCCAGCATGATGGCCGCGTCACGTGCCTGATACCTGGGTGCGGGATCATATTGCTTGTAGCTATGCTCGTGTTCCTCATCCACAATGACCAGCCCCAGGTCTTCAAAGGGAAGAAATACGGATGACCTGACTCCGACTACAATGCGGAAACGGCCTGATAATACGCCTTTCCATACTTCTACACGTTCATTGTCGGAGAATTTTGAATGGTAAACCCCCAGTTGATCTCCAAAAATTTTCCGAAGACGGTTCACTATTTGTGTAGTTAAAGCTATTTCCGGAAGCAGGTAGAGTACTTGCGATCCGTTATCCAGAACATCCTGAATTAAATTTATGTAAACCGAAGTCTTACCACTCCCGGTGACACCATGGAGAAGTACAACTTGCTTTTGCTCAAACAGATTCAGGATCTGATCTTTTGCCTCCTGTTGTGCCGGGGTGAGCGTTATCTTCTCCAGCTCCCGCGTGTATGGGGTGAATCGCGAAATAACCTGTTCATATTCTTCAAGGATACCTTTGTCAACCAGTCCCTTGATGGCAGACGATGTCACCCCCTGATCCAAAAGCTGCTTCTTTTCGACCCCCTGATCGTTTTCAGCCGGGTGCTCATGAATGGGCAGAAGATGAAGCAGGACGAGCAGGGCCTCTTCCTGCTTGGGCGCGCGGTTGACCAGGTCAAACATTTCGTTTGGTTGATCCAGGACAGTCGTTGAAAATCGTACGCGACGCTGTTTTTTTGGGCTGTATTTTTCCTTTACCTCATCAAAGATCAACAGGGCATCTTTAATGATCAGTTCATGGATAAGACTGTAAATATTTTTGAGGCCGGTAAATTCTCCTACTTCTGAGTAGGTCATGGAATCCCTTCGGCTCAACTCAGTGAGCAGGGTGAATTCGGTATCGGAGAATTGGGCACTATCCTCGTCAAGATCAAGATGGGGGTGTAGCTGGACTCTGGACTCACTGGATATTTTCAGTCCGGAGGGCAGGGCAGCGGTCAGGACATCACCGATGGCAGCCATATAATAAGAGGCGATCCATTGCATGAACCGCAATTGGACACGTGTCATGACCGGCTTGTCATCAAGAATTTCTAAAATTGATTTCGCCTCGTATTTAACCGGTGGCTTTTCGTGGATAGCGCCAATAATTCCGGTAATGATTTTCCGCCTGCCAAACGGAACAATAACCCGCATTCCTTCCATTATTTCATCATTCATGGCCGCTGGTACCCGGTACGTAAACAATTTGGGTATGGGCACCGGGAGCATGATGTCGGCGAAATAGGTCGTTCTTTCCTGGAATAATTCGGGCGCCACGTTACTTGATTTGATCCAATGCCTCTTTTACTGATTGAACCGGTAATTTACAGGTTTTATTGAAGCAGACGTAGATCGTTGTTTTGCCATTCAACGCCACTTTTCCTGTCAACAGGGGTGGATATGTACTTTCTTCCGTTGCTCCCATAAGCAAGCTGTTCGGCTGAAACGTTCGGGCAAATACTTCCCGCGATTCTTCAGCCTCATGCCCAATCATCGCCACTTCCGCGGTAGGACTGGCATGGTATCCGTAGAGGATTGCCCAGTTGGATAAATCAGAAGTATATTTACCAATCATCGGTTGAATTCTGCCGAGCATGCGGTTTGAAAGCTCCGTATATTCTTCCTTATCCAGTAGTTTTCCCAGGGCATACAGGTTGATGGCCATCTGGCTATTGGAAGCCGGAATCACATTATCAAATATTTCTTTCTTGCGGGCAATGAGGCGTGTGGTGTCTGTAAAATAGAACATGTCTTCTTCAGCATGCAGGAAATGTTCCATGCAATACCCGGCCAATCGATCCGCGTCCTTTAACCAGGACGAATCGAAGGTTGCCTGGTACAGTTTAAGATAGGCATCGATCACAAAGGCATAATCCTCGAGATAGCCCCTGATCTCCTGATCCGGTGTAGGGACAACACGGAATAGTTTATTATCCCGCATCAGTTCTTTTCGTATGAATTCACCATTGTTCACTGCCAGGGACAGAAATCTTGGTTCGGAGAATGCTTCATACGCACTCACAAGACCCCCGATCATAATTCCGTTCCATCCGGCCAGAATTTTGTCATCCAGTCCCGGCCGAACACGTGTTTCTCTCTCTTTCAATAAAATATTCCGACCTTCTTCCAGTAGGGAGCTTAGTGCATCCGGGGTAAGCTGGTGGCGTTTGGCGACTTGCTCCGGTGATTCGGTCCGGTGAAGAATCGAAACCCCTTCCCAGTTTCCATTCTCACTAACATTGTAAAAATCAGTAAAGGGTTCATAAGTATCCGGGAGCAGGGCTTTGACATCCGCGTAGTTCCAGACATAATATTTCCCCTCAACCCCTTCGCTATCGGCATCCAGGGCCGAATAGAATCCGCCTGACTCATTCATCATCTCCCTTGACAGCCATTCGATTGTTTCATAGACTATCTCCTTGTAGCGTGGTTTCCCGGTTCGCTTATACGTTTCTGCATATAACTCCACCAGCTGCCCGTTGTCATAAAGCATTTTTTCAAAATGGGGAACAAGCCAATCACTGTCCGTCGAGTATCTCGAAAACCCACCGCCGATCTGATCATAAATACCACCATCCGCCATGGCATCAAGCGTCCGGACAACCTGGTTTAGCGCTGTATCGGAATTTGTCAGAGCCGAATAATGCAGCATGAATTTCCAGTTTACAGGCATGGGAAATTTGGGTGCCCGGTTAAATCCGCCCTTGGTGGTATCAAACTTTTCGGCCATCGTGGTGTAAAAAGCTTTGAGATATTCGGTGCTGTATTCAACCTCGTTCGGCTTCAGTTTATATTTAAGCAATTCGCTGACCGAAAGCGCGTCGGCCAGATCGTTGGCCGAACTGTTAATCTCATCCCGCTTATTCACGTATGCTGCGTGTATATTAGTAAGGAGGGTCGCCCAGTTCTTAGGCGGAAAATAGGTGCCCCCATAAAATGGCTTTTGGTCAGGAGTCAGGAAAACATTCAACGGCCATCCTCCCTGAAGTCCCATAGCCTGGACGGCATCCATGTAAATCTGGTCCACGTCAGGACGTTCTTCGCGGTCAACTTTGATATTGATGAAATACGTATTCATCAATTGTGCAATGGAGTCATTCTCAAAGCTTTCCCGTTCCATGACATGGCACCAATGACAGGAGGAATAGCCAATACTAACCAGGATAGGCTTGTCTTCTTTTTTCGCTTTTTCCAATGCTTCTTCCCCCCAGGGGTACCATTCGACCGGGTTAAAAGCGTGTTGTTTCAGGTATGGACTGGTGGACAGATACAGGCGGTTGGCGCCATCGGGTAACGTAGTTTCAGACATAGGTGATTCTTTGGTTGTGCAGGAAATTCCTCCCCACAAGCATATAAGTATAAAGGTATATTGGAAGAAACGGTTCATTCGGGTTGCTTCATTCTGGACTTAACCAGGTTGATTTCACGTGAAAAATCCATCTCGCCGTTCATCTTCTCCAGATCCGCCAATAACCTCTCCATAAACGTGCGCGTGGCGGGAGTTCCGGGATGATGTGGGCGGTGCGTAAGGCGCTGATTAAGTTGTTCAACCTCTTTAATGATCGCCAGGTCCTTGCCGTTAAAATAGGTTTGCCGGAATTTGTCCCAGATATACTGTTCGGCTACCGGACTTGGGTGAATCATATCCTGGTCATAATAGCGATAATCGCGGAGATCGTCATGCATGATTTCCAGTGATGGAAAATAGTCCAGTGATTCATTCTCCAGAGTCAGATAATGTGTTGCCACCCGTAAAAGGCTTTTGCTGACATTATTCAAAGGTAAAGTGTCCCGGGTATGTCGAACAGGGGAAACAGTCAAGACAAATCGGGCGGATGGCATTTGCTTCGCTAATCCTTCGAAGCCCCTGATAATTTCATCCAGGGTAAGCAACCGTCGAGTAAACCAGGAGCCAGGGTGTTTGTGGCAGTTTGATACCGGCAGGTTATTGCCCTTCAACGAATAAATAAAGGCGGTGCCCAGGGTAATCATTACCACACTACAGGTTTGAAGAAACTGATGGACTTCGCGTCTGCGGTCATTAATGGAAGTTACAACAGATTCCGGATCCGGCCCTGAAAAGGAAGAATGGAAATCATAGTGTGACCAGATACCCTGATATTCCACTAATTCATTTTTGTGTACTTCGTTACCTTGTAACCCACGTTCCATTAAACTATAGATAGACAGTGGGTTAAATACCGTGCCGAAAGGATTTACCTTTACGGTGAATTTATGCCGGTGAAGTAATTCTCCGAGACAATCTGAAAAACAGGAGCCGATGGTGAGAATGCGGTCCGAATAGGAAAGGGGACGATCGGAAGGGGAGGTATGAAGTTCGGTTCGGAACATACCACAAAACTACACTGGTTGAGGGATACAAAAAAGGCCCGGTGATTTCACCAGGCCTTTAACTCTTTTATATCGTGCTTATTCTGCCACGACCTTCACACCAATTTCGTGATGTACCTCACGGTGCAGATCAATTATGGCAGTGTATTCGCCAATTTCCTTTATGTTCTGGTTAAAAGAAATCTTTTTACGGTCGATATCAAAACCTTTATCCTTCAACGCTTCCGCAATCTGGATAGTAGTAACCGCACCAAAGATTTTACCGCTTTCACCGGCCTTTGCCCCGATTTCCAGGGTCAGGTCACCAATTTTTTCGGCAATTCCTTCAGCATCTTTTTTAAGCTTCTCTGCTTTGTGGGCAGCTTGCTTAATATTTTCAGCAAACTTCTTCTTGTTCGAAGTGCTGGCAATTACAGCAATCCCTTGTGGGATCAGGTAATTTCTTCCGTAACCCGGCTTTACATCTACCGTGTCATTCTTATAACCAAGGCCTTGAATATCTTGCTTCAAAATTACTTCCATGATCTCGTTTGGTTATTTTAATGAATCAGTTACATAAGGAAGAAGTGCCAGATGACGAGCTCTCTTAACTGCCTGAGTCACTTTCTTCTGGAATTTTTGACTGGTTCCGGTGATACGACGCGGAAGAATTTTTCCTTGTTCGTTCACAAACTTCAACAGGAAGTCAGGATCCTTGTAGTCAATATACTTGATGCCGTTCTTTTTGAATCGGCAGTATTTGTTCTTGTTCTCGCCCCGGTTTACAGGTTCGTTAATTAATGTCATGATACCGGCTCCTCCTTAGCCTTCTTTTTGTCTTTTCTGAATGCACCTTTTCTGCGTTTTTCGTTGTATTCCACTGCATGTTTGTCAAGTGAAACCGTCAGGAAGCGCATAATTACCTCATCACGACGAAATTCCGTTTCCAATGTGGAGACCACTTCAGGAGTTGCCTTAAATTCAACCAGGTTGTAGAAGCCGGTGGACTTATGCTGAATAGGGTATGCGAGCTTGC
>CAYGOW010000077.1:5720-11740 GCA_964351425.1 uncultured Roseivirgaceae bacterium | reverse complement strand
AGCCACGGCATTCATGGAGATATCTACCCATCCCATGGCAAAACCAACGAAAAATAAGGAAGTACACAAAGTAACATAAGTAGGCATCACGATCGGCGCGATCATAAAGAACCCATAGACGATCAGCGAATAGACGGTAGAGCGACCTTCGCCAAGCCGGCGTATCAGGTTGTTTATGACGAGCATCGATAACAACGCGCCTAATGGGAAAAAGAAGAGCGCGGTGCCGAGTTCGCCTTCGGTAAGATTGAGATTGGTTTTTACCTCAGGGATTCTGGTGATCCACAAAGCAAACAGAATGCTCAACAGGAAAAAGCATGTCCCGGTGGCGCGGTAACGCACATTCAAAATGTACTGCGTCAGGTTTTTGAGCATTTGCCAAATATAGTTTACCCCTGCGAAATTCCTATGGATAAGTAAATAATGTGTCGTATTGACAAGGAACCGTCCCAAAATAGGACATATGATCCAGCTTTGGGAGTGAATGAAATGATAAAGCGGCTTAAATCGCGAAAATAGGCACTTTTAGCGGTTGACTGCGGTATGGCACGGCAATTGAAATGTGATCAGCACAACATTATACCAAAACGATGAATCATTCTTATATTAAAAACCTAGTAATACTTGCCTATGCGGATGGGGTATTGAGCGAAAGCGAGAAGGAGATGCTGAGGGAGAAATCTGCTGAAATAGGTATTGAAGCAAATGAACTCCAGGAATGGATTGACAATGCGCCAAATCTCATATTCGAAATGCCTGACACCGCTGAGGAACGTGAACGGCAATTAATACATATGATTGATGTTTCGAATGCTGATGGGGAATTTAGTCAGACCGAGTACGACCTGTGTTTGCTCATGGCAGAAAAATTGCCTTACTCAGGACTCTACATGGCATTGTCCCGCAGGATGAATCGCGCTCATCTGAAAAACCTGGTAGCCCTCGCCTGTGCGGATGGCGACCTGGATGAAGCCGAAAGATTAATATTGGAAGAAGCTGCAGAATCTATTCAGGTTTCTCCAGCCGAACTTGAGGAAATGATAGCACACGGAAAGGAGTTTGAATACCTTATTCCTGAAAGCTATGAAGACCGGGAAACCCAATTGATCCAAATGCTTACCCTTGCCATCGCCGATGGCCAGTTCAGCAAGGATGAATATAACCTTTGCAAGATGGTAGCGGAGAAACTTGATTTTTCCGAGCGGGAATTACAATTGATCATCAAGCTTTGTTTCCGCGGCGAACAGGATTTTGATTTAGACAAAATCATGGCATCCTAAAAATACACGTTGGCTTCTATAAAGAGATGGGCAGTTACTTTCGGGTAGCATGCCCATCTTTTTTATTCACACTTCAGCGTTTCGGCAGGATTCGCCAATGCAGCTTTGACTGTTTGCGAACCTATTGTCCCTGCGGCAATCAGGAAAAGGATTAGTGTACCCAGGGCCACAGGAAGCCAGGTTACCTGTTCGCTGTAATATTGTATTACCGGCATTACAGTACTGAAAAAGAAGGTAGTTGCTGGTATTCCAATACAACATGCGATTAGAAAAATAATGAGATATTCTTTTGACAGCAGCAAGACAATCTTAGGTGTGCTCGCCCCATGAACTTTACGGATACCTACTTCTTTGGCCCGCTGATTTACATTGAATACAACCATGCCCAAAAGCCCCAGGCAAGAAATACTCACGGCCAAAAGGCCTAGAAATGCGATTACCTTCACCATGTAAAAATACCAGTCATAGGCCTCCTCGATCTGTTCCTGGAGCACGGCCGAAGTAAAGGGCTCTTCGGTAACCTCCGACCATAACTCCTTTATGCGGGCAATGACATAGGGATTACCGGCATTGCTCACCTTGATATTCATGTAGGCCATTTGTTCCGGCGAATAGCGAAAATAAAACGGTCGGATAGGCTCCCGGAGTTCCCGATAGTTAAAATCATGCGCTACACCCACAATGCGATAGGGCTCACCATCGTCCATTACGATGGATTGATTTAGAATATCATATGGATTTTCGATGCCGGCTTCTTTACAATAGGCTTCGTTTACAATTAATTCTCTTTCAGCGAAGCCAGGGTTTTCACTGAAGTTTCTTCCGGCAACGAGTTTGAAGTCGTGGGAGGATATGAATGACCGGTCAGCCAGAAATCCCTGGGCCCTTGTAGAATCATCCCCCTCCGTCAATTTCGTCCAGGACGTGTAACCCGAAGGTGTGCCAATTATCCCGCCCGAAAATGAAACTGATTCGACAAAAGAGAGCGAATCGAAAGTTTCTCTTAATTGATCAGGTGAATTGCCTTCCAGGGGAATGTTGACAATATTCTCCTGGGTAAATCCCATGGAATAATTCATCGAGTAATTGTATTGGCTGATAATGATGCCTACCGCAATGGTGAAACCAAGCGATAATACAAATTGCCCGGTCAGCATAACATTCCGAAAGTTAAAGGCAGCGCGCCTTCCTCCCCGTATTTTACTTTTTAAGGCATTGAGGGTTTGCAGGCGGGAAAAGTAAATGGCCGGCACCAGGCCAATTAAAAATCCGGTGAAAAGCATAAAACCCATAAATATTATGGCCATACTCAAGGAAAATGTAAGGGTCAGCCCGGCTCTGGAGGCAGGGGCAAGAATTGCCAAAAATTCTGTTCGGAGGAAAAGAAACATGGTATACGCAAGAATGAAGGCAATGAAAAAAAGTACCATAGACTCGGTTATAAACTGGAAAAAGATATGTTTTCTTAGTCCCCCCGCCACTTTCCTGATACCAATTTCTTTCGCTCGTGTTAAGGCGCGGGCGATGGAGAGGTTGGCATAATTGAAACATGCCGGCACCAGGATCAATAAGGCCAGGCTTCCAAAAACAATGAGCGACAGGAGATCCCACTGAGGACCCGGACTATCTCGCAAGTCTTTCCCGAAAGTTATGTCTTCCATAGCTTGTACTGTAACCGTTTGTTCAACATCATTGGTCTTCTCGTTCATTTGAGAGACGTATGCATTCAATGCCGATTCCAGTTGTGGGATTATTTTGTCGTCGGTAATGCGGAAATAGGTGTAATGGTCATCAATATTTCTCCAGGCCTCATTCGTCTGACTAACCTGGTTTGACAACCGGACAGGGGAGGGGTGGGCATACGAAGCGAGCATGTCAAAATGCAGGTGCGATTTTGCAGGATGGTCTTCCAGGATGCCGGTCACAATAAATTCTCCGAAGGGTTCAATTTGTACCACCTGGCCCATGGCTTCCTTTTCGGAGAATAATTTCCTGGCCTCTGATTCAGTAAGTAGCAGGCTGTTTGGGTTAGATAATACCTTATCAGGGTCCCCATGCAATAATTTGAAGTCAAAAAGCCTGAAGAAATTCGGAGGAACAAAAAACCCTGACATCGGAATTGACTTTTTATTTTGCGTTACTTCTCCCCGGAGCGATGCATCCAGTGGTGTGATTTGGGAAACACCTGACTGATTTTCTAAAAAATCAGTCAGTAGAACCGATGAGGAGGCATAATCCTGTGGTTCGTCCGGATAATTAATCCGGGTAATAAGCCTGTATGTCTGATCACGTTGTGTATGGAATTGATCGTACTCATTGATATCTGCGATGACTGCCAGAAGTAAAAGACTTATTGACATGCCCACGCTCAAGGCAATAACATTGATGGATGTGAAGAATTTATTCTTTAACAAGTTGCGATAAGCAACTTTGAAATAATTTAGAAACATAGCTGGAGTGTTGTTGTAATTGGATGTAATTGCAAACGAATTATTTCTCCTGCGACTGACCAGGGCGTAGGAGAATACTAAACTGATTATCTGACGCCAATAGCGTACCTTGCACCGCCAGGGGGGGTAATGATTGAGGTCCTCATAGAATAATTCCTCAGCATCACCCAGCAGATCATCTACATAGGCAGATTTTCCAACCCACTTTAGGAGGCGACCTGCCAACGCGGGAGGTGTCGGCGTATCAGTCATGGGCCAGTTTTATTTTGGCACTTGCCCATAGCTCGTCACGAAGTTCCTTGGAGGCTGTGAGTGCAGATTTACCACTGATAGTCAAATTGAAATAGCGCTTTTTTCTACCACCACGAAGTTTTGTCGCTCCGCCCAATGCGGAATCAATATATCCCTTTTCCTCAAGGCGGGTTAATGTGGAATGCAATGCGCCAAGACTGATTGTGCGGTTTGTTCGCTTTTCAATGTCTTCCTTGATGACCACACTGTATGCCTCATCGGCATGGGCGGCAATGGTCAGGAGAACCAGTTCTTCAAATTCACCAAGATATCCTTTCATAAGCTTTTTAATGGGTGATTAGGTGTGTATACGGCAAAAAATTATATTAGTTACTATTTTTAATAAGAAATGATAATTTTGATTATTATTTTACATCTTGTCTGATTCCGAAGCGGAAATCACTAAGAAAAAAGGCGCTAACAAATCGTCATTTTCATGCCGAATATTACGTCCGTTACATGCGTTGAATTTCCACCCAACTTATGTCGCCTGAATTTGCTATCTATGGGTTAATCGTATGGATATAAACCCAATGTCTCTATTTTTTGCGTCTTTAATGCGGGTACCGACACATGGCTTCAATGTCAGAAAACTGGCCTGTGTCATTGGTTTACTTTTTATTGCCCAGGGACTTTTTGCGCAACTGGTTAATGAAGGAATTTTCTACGTGGCCCCTTCCTCTACTGTCTATGTACCCGGTGCATTGCAGAATGAGGGGCTGATTATGAATGAAGGAGAGCTGCGGGTAGATGGAGACTGGCTGAATGAAGCAAGGTACCAGGGAACCGGTGTGATTCATCTTAGCGGTTCGGACAATCGGGTAGTTCGTCATAATGGCGATCAGGTCAATCGTGTCCTGCTTAATGCTACCGCCAGAGTTGAATTGCAGGGACGCCTGGTTATTGGAGAATCCATGACGTTCAATGAGGGAATTTGGTTTAATTCGCCACGTGATACGCTGCTTCTTCAACCAGAAGCGATTTTTGAAGGCGGCAATGATAGGAGTTATATTACCGGACCGGTCCATCGAACCGGTGTCGGCTATGCCTACTTCCCGATTGGCGCCGGGAATATATTCGCCCCGCTTGTCCTGGAGAATGTTATTGGCGCATCTCCTGCCTATCGCGTGGAAGCTATCCCGGACCTGCCCAGTCAGACATACCTGGCCAAAATCAGGGACCTGTATCGGGATGTATATTGGGAAGTGGACGTTTACCGGTCCGACTATCAGCGCTCAGCTGTGACGGTATCCATACCGGCAAACAACTACAATGAAGATTTACTTGGCATCGTATACGGAGAATCATTGGATGCTACTGACTGGGAATTTCAGGAGAGCAGTACACGGATATCTGACGGGAGGTGGCAAATCACAACGGAAAACTCTTTGGGTCCGGGTTATTATTTCGTTGCAGAACGAGCCATCGCCCTGAGTGATCAAAAAGCTTTTTATTTCCCCAATTCATTATCACCCAATGCGCCGATTGATGAAAACCGGAGACTCAAGGTCTTCGGGTCACTTGATCCGGAGAGTTTTCAATTGGTAATTTTTGATCGGTCGGGACACGTCCTGTATCAGACCAATGACCTTGCAGCCATGCAGGAAAATGGCTGGGGAGGGACAAGCAATAATGGACAGGAACTACTTGCGGGTTCGTATCCCTATTACCTTAAGGTCCGGGAAACAAGTGGTCGCTTGATCGAAAAGCAGGGATTAATCTCCATAGTCAAATGAGGGGTGTGAAGACATATTTGATTATTGCGGTCTTTCTGCTATTTGCAGGGCCAATGGCTAAAGGACAGGATCCCGTTTTTTCCCAATTCTACAATGCCGGCATGTTTTTAAATCCCTCCCTGGCAGGTGTGGAGAATGACATTATGGTAGGTATTAACTATCGGTCACAATGGCAATCTATTGGCATTCCCTTTACAACTTTTCAGCTCACCTACGTTCACCCACTAGTGAAAAACGGGGTTCGTCCGCTGCATCTGGGCGGA
>CAYGOW010000077.1:0-5710 GCA_964351425.1 uncultured Roseivirgaceae bacterium | reverse complement strand
GCTTGCTAAATGATCGCACCGGAGAAAATGGGGAGTTTAATCAGTTGGGGGCATTATTTACAGGTGCATATAACCTTCACCTGAATAGTTTCGGTACCAGCTTCATTACGTTCGGATTGCAGGGGGGTGTTGTTCAGAAAACGGTCAATCCGGGTACGCTTCAATGGTCAAGCCAGTACGATCCCCTGACAGGTTTTGATAATTCGTCGGCCCCTGGAGTCTGGTCAGAATCAGCCAGAACCTACTATCCATTATTCAACATGGGCATCAGCTGGAGCTTCCGTCGCGAGAAGACATCGGCAAATCGTGGCATGAGCCTCTATCAGGGGTTGGCCTTGTCCAATGTCAACCGACCGGATGTTTCTGTATTTGATGATGGCGATGATCCGTTGCCAATTTCGCTGAAGGTTCATGGCGGCGCTGAATTTTCCATGACACCCAGAGCTTCAATCGCCCCGCATTATTTGGTGCAACATCAGGCAAAAGAGATGCAAGTCAACATCGGGGCATTTTTTACTTACTACTTGAGCGGACCAAAGGAGCCGATGGCCACCATGGTTGTCGCTGGTGGGTGGTACCGATGGAATGATGCCTATATACTTTCGGCAGGTATGGAAATTAAGGCAGTACGCGTCATTTTTAGTTTTGACAAGAACGTGCACTCCTTATCACGCTATTTTGGAAATGCCTCAGCGTATGAATTATCTCTTCAATGGAGAATGAAAAAAGGAAATGAAATGAGAAGATTTGGCACCCCGATGATATGAGGGCACTGGTCTTTTTCATATTGATATTCTCCGGCACATTGGCTTATGCACAAACCCCTCAACCCGATTGGCTTATTCAGGAAGCGGAGGAGCTTTATGCCTATGAGCAATACGCCAGGGCTACCGCATTGCTTGAAGAGGCGCTGAATATGATTGAATCCGATGCCGCTGTTCATTTTAAGCTGGCAGAATGCTATCGGAAGACTTTTCGATATGAAGATGCGGAGATTTACTACGGAAAAGTGGTTTTCGATGCCCCTGATGAGTTTCCCCTCAGCTACTATTATCTCGGGCTCATGCAGAAATTCAACGGGAAATGCGAACGGTCCATTCTCTCTTTTGATCAATTCATTCGTCGGATGGAAGAAGAAAAGGAGGTGGCTAGCTTTATTGAACAGGCTTTCATTGAACAGTCAGGTTGTCGGGACGCCATGGGCGAAAATGAAAGTGACTACTACACGTTGAGGACTTTCCCGCCGCCAGTAAATTCCATTCAGAATGATTATGGCACTATTCATTTATCGGATGATACGTTTTTACTTACCAGCGGAAGAATTACCAAAGGCAAGGGGTTTGATGCCCGATATGGCGAGTCGTTTACCGACTTCTACCAATGGGTGCGAATGGATACGAGTTGGCAGGATGGCAACTCGGGTTTGGTTCGTTCACTCAATAGCAAATTCAATGATGGGAGTGGTTCATTCTGCATGAAACGAAATGAGTTGTATTTTACGGTGTGTGGCCAGACAAGATCAGAATGCATGATCTATAAAAGTAATTTTCTGGGAGAGGAAGGATGGTCCAGTCCGGAGCCATTACCGGAAACGGTAAACCGTAAGGGATACGACGCAAAACAGCCAGCCATTTCTTCCACTGGCGATTCGCTTTTCTTTGTATCTGACAGACCCGGCGGACAAGGAAAAACCGATATATGGCTAAGTTTGCGCCAGGGCCAGGACAGTTGGGGCCGTCCCGTAAACCTGGGACCATCGGTCAATACAAGCCAAAGCGAAGTCTCACCGTTTGTGGTGCCCCTGCCTAACCTTTTGTTATTTTCTTCCAATGGACATCAGGGCTATGGTGGGTATGATCTTTTTGTAGCCAGACGGTTATCTACGGGGGACACCTCCCTGATCAATATGGGGCCGCCATTTAATTCATCTTACGATGACTTATACCCTGAAATGTATGACAAATACTTTTTTATAAGTACGAATCGTCCGGGTGGTTCGGGCAATTTTGATGTTTACTCCTCAGAAACGGGAAAACCACTGATATTTCTATCCAGGCTGAATGCAACCCGTAAAAGTGCGAAGAGATCGGACGTACAGCTTGAATCACGTCGATCAGAATCACGAAGGGATGACCTTTTTACGCTCATCCTCGAGGATAAACTTGAATACGAACAGTTAAATGAGAAGGAACGGGAAGTGGTAGATCAATTGGTTTCCGGTGATATCGATGAAAGTGTATTGGCCGGATTCAGTACTGCCGACCAAAATTCTCTCTTGCGGTTTGTGGAGCGACGGCGGGAATTACTGGCAGATTCGGGGCGCATCATACGAGAAATACGGATAGAAGACCGACAGGATGTTGCCACATACCTGATCTCCGGCAAATTAAAATCGATCAGGGGAAAAGATCTTTCAGGAATCCAGTTATATCTCAAGAATGAAGATGACGAGGTAATTATGATTTCCGGAGTGGCCTCTGATGGAAACTTTCAATTTTCTAACATTGAGGGGGGGAGGAGTCTGACTGTAGAATCGGATTTAATTTCAGCGGAAATACAGGAAGACCTTCTCCTGGACCACCTGGAGGCTATTCCACAGGATGTCAAAGTCACCGCATTTGAGAATATTTATTTTGATCTGGACCGGTATACCTTACGGCAGGAGGCCAAAATATATCTGGGCAAAATAGCCGGTATTCTTCGAGAACGGCCGGAGGTGCAATTGGAAATTTACGCATATGCCGACAATTCGGGATCCGATGCATACAATCTCATTCTTTCCAAGAATCGGGCGGAAACCGTTCGGGATTATCTGAAAGATTTTGGCGTTTCACCCAATCAGCTCATGATTAATCCTCAGGGGCAGGAATTTGATGAAGAGGAAGCCATGGATGGTATGGACCGGCAGCTGAGCAGACGGGTGGAGTTCAGGATATTCAATTTATTTCTTCAGGAGCAAAAGAATAATGGTGTGTGCTTCACCCGTAATAAGATCGAACTGGATCAGCTACTCAGGAATATTAACTGGTCTGAAGATCAGTTGGTAGAATTGAATGGCCCCTTGCCGGACGAATTCCGGGCATTTGAACCGATTCGAGTGCCTGCCACAACCGCTTCCAATAAGGATATTCAGTGCCTGGCGCCTCACTAGTTGCCTACCACGATGAACGGGCTCCAGTCATTTGGTTTGAACCCCCGATCTATCATTCTTAATTCTGCCTGACGTAGTGCCTCATGCGCATTTTTATGTTTGAGGTATTCGTCATAGAAGTAGTTCATCAGCACTTTAGTTGAAGTATCATTGATCCTCCATAAGCTAAGCACTACCTGCCTGGCACCTCCGTTAAGGAATGCGCGTTGTAATCCATCCAGCCCTTCTCCTTCTATGATATCACCCCGTCCGGATTCGCAGGCGGATAAAACGACTAAATTTGTATGCGAGAAATCCATATCCTGGATTTCATAGGCCGTAAGGATTTCGTTTTCATCCTGCTTACTGAAAACCAATCCGGAGGATACCAACCCTTTATCCAGCGAAAAGTCCGTTTCCTGCGCCAGATGAGTAGCATAAAACCCATGTAAGGCAAGGTGAAGAATGTCTGGAGAAGTTCCCGCCAGTTTGTCCGCGGTTGCTTCTGGCCCGAGAAATGCATCAACCGTGTAGGATTGTTGCTGAAGCTTTTGTTCAATAGTTTGCAATTCCTCCTTCGCACCTGGCAGCGACCCAAACCTGTATTGACCTGATTTGGTTTTAATGGTCGTGGCAGTTGCTGAACCGATCAATAATGCAGTTCCCGGGGTAGTCACGGGCGCACTCTTTTTCAGAATATCTGCCGGATTTGTGATCAGGTGAATATCATATTCTTCTACCAGAAAGGATTCAGTTAAGGGATTATAGAGTCCATTCAGATTAATTTTATGATAAACCCCATCATTACTGACATAAATACGCTTAGCACTGCCTAATTCTGCTTTTATATCCGACCAGTACCGCGTGTAGGACAGCGTATCCATTATATCGAACGTTAGCGAATTCCGATAGAAACTGAAATAGGCATTATCCATCTCAGGTGGCTGATTGATCCGGACTGCTTTTATTGTCCCATTTGATTGGAGAATGAGCGCCATGTAAAAATATCTGTCGGTAAAGCCTATTCTGAATTGGTCGTTAAGTTCAGTTGTAAACTCTTTGACCCGTATGATTTCAACCAGGGCTTCATCGGGTTTAAGTGCCATTTGCAGGGCTTGTTGATCCATTCCTTCCAGGCTATAAATAGATGGGTGATCCGGACAAGCTTGCCGAAGTTTATCCTGGGTTTGTTCTATAGAGGTAACCAACTGCGATGGATCAGAAGAAGCAACGTAATCGCTGTGATATACCCGGATCAGTTCATGGCGCATTTCCATCAGGGCCATGTTCAACGAATCAATTTCCGGCGATGAACACGATCGTCTGAGAGAGGTCGGTCCGGTTCTGGACATCAACCCTTTCAGGAGAAGTTGTTTATGAAAGAGCATCTGGATCATGTCCGGGTCATCCTGTGCATACGCCATGATGAGGGCATTGAAACGGTTGAAGTCTTTTTGCAGCTCTTCATATAAACGAATCTTATCATGCCGGTTCAGGGCCGGAAAGATCAACTGGATTCTGGCCTCCAGGCCCCGGACATTCTCAGAAAGAACCTCTAGGGCTTTTTTTCGTTCACCGGCACCAAGATATGCCAATCCCAACGCTCCCTGGAGAGAAGATAATTTTTCCGAGAATGCGCCATAAATGGTTGTTCGATACTCCAGGCCCGCTGATAAATTATCTATGGCTTCCTGAAAGGCTCCTCTCCGAAGAGCCAGGAATCCGTGTTGTATTGACACATCTGAGGCAAGTTTCTTTCCTAGTGAATGTTGGGTAGTCAGTTCAACTGCCTGATTAATGTATTCTTCAGCCCGGTCAAATTCACCCAGTTCTTCCTGAATTCTTGCTGCTTGTAATACAACCTGAAGTTTGTCCTGGGGCTTTAAAGCCAGCGAAAGTTGATTTTCACAAATCTCCCAGGCGCTCGGGTAGTCTTTCAGTTTTTCGAACAGGGCTGCCTTGTTCCTTAGCAAAACAAGCAATTGGGCAGAACGCTCAGGGAGCAACTCAATAGCTTCATCCAGCGATGCGACTGCCTTGTCAAACAGACCCATATTTGCATATAATGCACTTTCAGCATTACATATACGTACGGATTCCAGCCTGGAAGGTGAAATGCGACGGGCTTCAGTAAAATCACTGGCAGCTGAAACATAGTCACCGGCATCCATGTGCGTAATGCCGCTTTCAAGCAGGCCATCTGCAATCTTCAGGGCATTTGAAGAAGATGACTCACAAAGTTGCTCATAATAAATACGGGCGGTCGAACTGCTCGCCTCAAATTCACCTTGCATCCGAAGGCCACGTATCCGGTTGATAAAATATTGATGTGGTTTCCGATTCCCTTCAAAAGGCAAGGTGTAGTAGTAGGTGGCTGAATCTATCTGGCCTGCACTTTCCAGCAGGATGCCCTTTTGAAGGTTCAAGTTGGCGGTAACCTCCGGATACTTAGTGTATAATGTGTTTATGAGAACCAATCCTCTCGCTGGGTCAGTTGACCGAAGCAAATCAATATAGTTAAGACTTGCTTTCAGGAAACCATCATCGTAGAGCCCGATTTCCTGCTGCAATGAGAGGACC
>CAYGOW010000076.1:10393-11747 GCA_964351425.1 uncultured Roseivirgaceae bacterium | reverse complement strand
ACACCATTGAGGAACATAAATTTGATGCCTGTATCGGTGGGGCTCGTCGTGACGAAGAAAAAGCACGTGCCAAAGAGCAGTTCTTTTCTCACAGGGATGAATTCGGACAATGGGACCCTAAAAATCAGCGTCCGGAGCTTTGGAATATATTTAACGGGAAGAAACAATTTGGTGAGAATTTCCGGATTTTCCCTATCAGTAACTGGACCGAAATGGATGTTTGGCAATACATTCTAACGGAAAAAATTGAACTCCCCAGCCTGTACTTTGCACATGAACGTGACATCTTTATCCGTGATGGGGTCATCATGTCAACCGGCGACTTTATGCAACGACGGGAGCAGGAGGAAATCGAACGCCGAATGATTCGTTTCCGTACCATTGGCGATATGACGTGCACTTGTGCGGTAGAATCATCTGCATCCTCTCTTGAAGAAATTATCGATGAAGTGGCATCCTCAAGGACGACGGAAAGGGGAACCCGGTCAGATGACAAACGCTCTGAAGCAGCGATGGAAGACCGTAAAAAACAAGGCTATTTCTAACCAACATCTAACAGCAATCTGGCATGACTGTCAAAAAAGAAGAAAAAATAGATTCTCAGGGCTATTTGAACATGGAATTATTGCGGTTCACAACCGCAGGAAGTGTCGATGACGGGAAGAGCACGCTCATCGGACGCCTGCTCTATGATTCCAAATCAATATTTCAGGATCAGTACGACGCAATTGAGGAATCAAGTCGTAAAAAAGGGGACGAAAACGTCAACCTGGCACTTTTGACTGACGGGTTGCGCGCAGAACGGGAACAAGGAATAACCATTGACGTAGCTTATCGATACTTCGCAACACCAAGACGTAAATTCATTATAGCTGATACACCCGGCCATATTCAGTATACCAGGAATATGGTTACAGGTGCGTCTACAGCCAATCTTGCTTTGATCCTGGTGGATGCACGAAAAGGGGTGGTCGAACAAACGCATCGCCATACATTCATTGCTTCATTATTGGGCATCCCCCATATAGTCTTCTGTATCAATAAAATGGATTTAATTGATTACGAAGAAGACAGATTCGAAGAAATTAAAACTTCCATCGAAAATTTTTCATCGAAACTGGATGTAAAAGACATACGCTTTATTCCCATCAGTGCATTGAAAGGTGATAATGTTGTCCATAATTCGGAGAATATGCCCTGGTTCAAAGGGGGTACCTTGCTGTACATGTTGGAAACAATCCACATTGGTAGCGATCACAACCATATTGATTGCAGATTCCCGGTACAAAATGTTATACGCCCGCAATCTACCGAATATCATGATTACCGGGGATATGCTGGCCGTATTGCAGGC
>CAYGOW010000076.1:0-10383 GCA_964351425.1 uncultured Roseivirgaceae bacterium | reverse complement strand
CGGTGGTAGGCGTGCCGTAAAAAAGGTGGTATTTTTAAACCAGGTGACGAAGTAGTTGCCCTTCCATCAGGATTTACTTCTAAAATTAAATCCATCGAAACCTTTAATGGACAAATGGCTGAGGCATTTGCCCCTCAGTCTGTAACGCTGACACTAGAGGACGAGATCGATATCAGCCGGGGAGACATGATTGTACGGACCAATAATCGTCCCCACGTAGACCAGGATGTAGAAATGATGATATGCTGGATGAGTGAACGTCCCATCGCACTAAACGGAAAATACACGGTGAAGCACACCACTAATGAGGTGCGTTGTGTGATCAAGGATATTCAGTATAAAGTAGATATTAATACATTACACCGACTGGAAAAAGATAAAGATATCAGGATGAATGATATTGCCCGGATCCGCATTCGTACCACGAGGCCTTTGCTGTTTGACCGCTACAGCAGAAACCGAAACACCGGCAGTCTTATTTTGATTGATGAAGGAACCAATGAAACAGTCGGAGCAGGAATGATAATTACATGATTGAGGAAAAAGTAGCAAATATTGCCCGGGAAATCGATTCCTTTCAGGCCAAAACCGAGAAGGAGCTTGAGGAATACCGCATTCGTTTTATTAGTAAAAAGAGTGTGGTTGGCGAGTTGTTTGGAGAATTAAAAAATGTGCCCAACGAGAAGAAGCGGGAAATGGGCCAGGTGCTGAATCAATTGAAACAGCAGGCCCAAAATAAGTTTCAGGATCTTATCGATGGAATTCAGGAAAAATCCGGAGATAAAGATAAGGCACCGTTCGATATGACATTACCGCCGGCTGGCTTTGCCACGGGAAGTATCCACCCGCTGACGTATGTTCGGAACGAAATCATCGAAATTTTTGAACGAATCGGCTTTAATGTTGCCGACGGTCCTGAAATCGAAGATGACTGGCATAATTTTACCGCCCTTAATTTTCCGGAGAATCACCCGGCCAGAGAAATGCAGGATACCTTTTTCATTGAGAAAAATCCTGATATGGTCCTGCGTACGCATACATCAGGGGTACAAATCAGGCTCATGGAAAATAAGAAGCCACCGATCCGAAGTATTATGCCCGGTCGTGTCTATCGTAATGAAGCGGTTTCAGCGCGAGCCCACTGTGTATTCCATCAGGTGGAAGGATTATACGTTAATAAAAATGTAAGCTTTGTCGATTTGAAACAAACATTGTATCACTTTGCCAAGGAAATGTTTGCTAAGGATACCAAGGTAAGATTCAGGCCGTCGTACTTCCCATTCACGGAGCCGAGTGCAGAAATTGATATCTCATGCCAGATTTGCCAGGGTGATGGTTGTCAGTTATGCAAATATACCGGTTGGGTGGAGATCGCAGGATCCGGCATGGTTGACCCGAATGTGCCGGAAAATTGTGGCATTGATTCAAATGAGTACACGGGACTTGCCTTTGGAATGGGAATCGAGCGTATCACCCAACTCAAATTTCAGGTCAATGACCTCCGTCTTTACACGGAAAATGATATTCGTTTCCTCAATCAATTCCGAACACTTCATTAGTGGAATCAATAAAGACCATAGCAGTCGTTGGCGCCGGTACCATGGGGCAGGGAATCATCCAGATGGCTGCCATGGCCGGATTTTCATCCATCCTTTTTGATGTTAATAAAGAGGCATTAACTAAGGCATTGGATGCCATCGAAAAAAACCTCGCTAAAGGTATCGAAATAGGAAAAGTAACTGAGGAAGAAAAAACCCGCACACTCAACGCCATTCAATTAGTATCTGACCTGGACGAAGTGCAGGCAGATTTTATCATCGAAGCTATCGTTGAGGATCTGGAGGTTAAAAAAGATGTGTTTTCAAGACTGGAAGCTATCAATGGTGATAAAACCATCCTGGCAAGCAATACCTCCTCACTTCCGATTACCCGCATCGCAACCGGCATGGCACGGCCAGAAAATATTGTCGGGATGCATTTCTTCAACCCAGCACATATTATGAAGCTGGTTGAAGTAATTCAGGGGGCCTCCACAAATCCGGAGGTGGTTGAAACAACCATGAACCTCGCTAAAAAAATGAAAAAAGTACCTGTACACGCAAAAGACAGCCCCGGCTTTATTGTCAACCGTGTTGCAAGGCACTTTTATGTTGAATCATTGAAAATACTGGAAGAACAGGTCGCAGATGTCAGCACAATTGACAAACTGTTGAAAGCCTCAGGCTTTAAAATGGGTCCGTTTGAATTAATGGACCTCATTGGGGTGGACACCAATTATTCGGTAACGGAAAGTATGTTCCGCTCCTTTCACTTCGACCCAAAATTCAGACCAAGCCGAATTCAGCAGCAAAAGGTGGATGCAGGTCACCATGGCCGAAAGTCAGGGAAAGGATTTTATTCATATGAAGACTAGTAGTATTTTACTTGTTGCACTACTCCTCATTCTGGCAGGGTGCACCACAGACAATACCTCTCCGGAAATCCCTTTAGCTACTTTCGATGATATATTTATCAATCTGGATCTCCCGGAATATCAGCAACTGGAAGTGCAAGGTTGGGTATATGTTCAGGCAGGTGGAGGAAGTAATGGCATAATCCTGCACAAGAATAGCCCGGTGGATTACAATGCCTACGAACGTACGTGTTCCTTTGACCCATTTACACCCACCGCTATCATTGAAGTGACACCGGGTGGTACGTCCATGGTTGATTATAGCTGTAATTCTTATTTTTCACTGGAGAATGGGCAACCCATGGGAGGCCCTGCCTTCATCCCTTTGCGGCAATATACAGTGATTCAGGTAGGTCGATCATTGACCATTACGGATGAGCCCGTCAATTAAGCCTAAGCCATTTCGGCAATAAGCTTCTCAATTATACCATCAACCGTCACACTCTCTGCTTCTGCCTTAAAATTGCGGACAATACGATGGCGCAATGCAGGTTTTGCAACGGCAATAACATCTTCGATATCCGGGGAGTATTTCCCATTCAACAATGCATTGCATTTAGCCCCGGTTACGAGAAATTGGGAGGCTCGCGGACCAGCACCCCACTCCAGGAAATCATTAGCTAACTGAGATGCTCCTTGTGTATGTGGTCTTGTCTTATGGACAAGTTTGACCGCATATTCGACTACGTTATCGGGAATAGGCACCTTACGTACCAATTGTTGAAAGAACAGGATCTCTTCGGTGGTGAGCACTTGTTCAACTTCAGTTATTATATCAGAGGTTGTATTCTTTACGATTTCTACCTCTTTGTCGTAAACCGGGTAATCAAGCAACACATTGAACATAAACCTGTCCAGCTGAGCTTCCGGCAATGGGTACGTTCCTTCCTGCTCTATAGGGTTTTGCGTAGCCAATACAAAGAAAGGTTTTTCCAGTGGGTACTTTTTACCTGAAATCGTCACCGCGTATTCCTGCATGGATTCAAGCAAAGCCGCCTGGGTTTTAGGGGGGGTACGGTTAATCTCATCGGCAAGAATAATATTCGCAAAGATCGGTCCTTTAATAAATTTAAAATTACGCTCTTTATCCAGGGTTTCGGATCCCAGGATATCAGAGGGCATGAGGTCCGGAGTAAACTGAATTCTGCTGAAATCAAGATGTAAAGCAGATGCCATGGTATGGATAAGCAATGTCTTGGCCAGACCGGGTACACCCACCAGCAAACAGTGGCCCTGGCAAAATATGGAGGTGAGCAAAAGACGAATTACATCGTCCTGCCCGATAACTACCTTGGATATTTCAGCGTTTAACTTTGTATATGCCTCGTGGAGTGCATCTGCTGCCTCTACTTCCGTATTAAATTCTTTCATGCTGGGTAAATATAAGAAATAAGGCGAGGAATCGGCGCTAATTAATTATTCCACAGTTATCGTATTCCTCGTCAATATTTATAAACACATCTCCGCGGGCCTTGTTAAACCACTCATTCAAAATTCTTGATTTCTTTTCTTCAAGCGCTGCACGTTGGATCTTTTGCCAGTCATCTTTCAAATTGGCCTGGTGAGGTTGAATTCTTGACTTATAGTAAAGGATACGTAGCGCATCTTTCCCGTCGTCCATCCGGAATCGCATCGGGCGGCTGATCTCGCCTACTTCAAGACTATCGGTCAGCGTGAAATAAACCACGGGATCCATCTGATCAACCGACACCCGCGTATTTCCCTGTTGGTCCGTGATGAACCCTCCGCCCCCTGCGGAGAACTTATCTTCGGAGACTTCTTTCGCCAATTTTTCAAAAGATAATGTGTCATTGATGACCATTGACCGCAGGCTGTCCAGTTCGCGCTCAGCGCGGTCAAAATCTTCTTCCGTAGGCGTTGGGATCAAAAGAATATGCCGGGAATTATATTCATTTCCCCGTTTGTCAATTAGCTGGACGATATGTATCCCGAATTCTGTTTCAAACGGCTCCGAGATTTCCCCCGGCTTCAACTTCAGGGCAGCGGCCTCAAATCCGGGTGCCATCATACCCCGGGAAGCCCAGGACAGGTTTCCTCCATTCCGCGCGCTAGGTCCTTCACTATATTCCTTGGCCAGGTCTTCAAATGATTCTCCGGATAATACCCTTGATCGAATCTCAGCAAGCTTTACCTTCAACTTGTCTTTTTCTTCATCATTGGCCTCCGGCACCTTGACAATTTGAGAAACTTCCACTTCTGTAGAAAAATAAGGTAGACTGTCCTTTGGAATCCTGCTGTAAAACTTTCGTACCTCGGAAGGAGTCACCGATAAACCTGAAGTAATATTCTCCTGCATCTTCTGAACGACCAGCTGTTCCTTGATCTGATCCCGTATCTCTGCCTGAAGATCTTCGATGCTTTTTCCATAGAATTCCTCAAACTGTTCTTCCGTGCCTCCGTATTGAGACAGGATCATCTGCATTCTTCTATCAAGGTTGTTATCCACTTCCAGGTCACTGACTACCACCGAATCAATCTCGGCTTTGGCAACCATCAATTTACCACTGATTAACTGTGCGAGAATCCGACACTTTAGATCCGGGCTCGCGGCAGCACCCTGGCTTAATGCGTTTAAATGTGTTTTTTCCAGTTCGGATTTTAACACGATATAGTTATCCACCTTGGCAATGATTTCATCCACTACCACTTCCTCTCCCGTCAATTCAGGCTCTTGCGCCATAACATTGCCATGTACAACGCAACCAATTAAAAGGACTGCACTAATTATATACCTCAAAGTCATTTTGCTGTTCAGCTTGTTCATATACTTCATCTTCCAATCGCTCCGCCAGTTGTACCTTCCGTTTATTTAGAATGATATTACGTATATCCTCCTCAACAAATTCCAGAGGAGAAATATTATCCGAAATCTTGTATTCCTCGATATTCAGGTAATACAAATACTCCTCATCTGAAGTCTGGTTGTACCGATTATTTCTAAGAAACTGTACCTTATTCGGAATTTCCGCCATGGGGGAGTTCTTGATCACTTCATCGAACTCAATCCATGCCGAATCATTCAAATGATACGTATTTGCAAAACTAAGACAATAGGAGTTAAGTTCTTCTTCATCCTGTGGTTTATTGGAACGAATCCAGCGTGCCACACGCTCCGGTTTGGGCGCATTCTTTGATAATTTCACGTATTTACACCGTATGATGTTCTGCTTGAGGAGAAAATTATCCTTATTTTCCTCGTAATAGTTAGCTATCTCTTCTGCTGAAATATCTGTATCAAGGTTTTCATTGATGTAATACGATTGGTATTCATACCCCATTAAAGAATACCTGTAATCCAGAATTTTACGTTCAAGATCCGCTTCATTAAATTGAATTTTCTCAGCCGCTTCATGGATCAGCAACTGTTTTCGGATCCAGCTGTTGATAAAGCCCTCTACCCGTGCGATGGAGTCTTCTTTACTCATATCACCCAGCGCGATACCTTCCAGGTCATTGGGATACAGGTACTGGTCATGCACCCGGGCAACCGGAGAAACACCTGCTTCCTTCACTGCTTCGTCTTTCATCTTGATAAGATCACAAGCAGAGAATAAAAAGACATAGGCCAGGATGAAACTACCTGACCAGCTCTTCATAGACATATTCAACACCATCTTCATTCAATATTACGTTATACCTCGATCGTAGTTGCTCAATCCACTTCTTTTCAAGATAATTCTGATAATCGGCGATAACCCGTCCACGGATTTCCTTCATTTCAGGAATATACGCCTCCTTAACTTCCACAACGCGCAACAACCCCTGATTTGTCGGCACATAATCGCCTGATTTAATGGTTTGATCTTCCCCTAACTTAAGCGTATCAATAGAAGCGTCCACGTATGTAGTTTTAACGATTTGTTGTCGTTCGTATTGTTTCAGTTTGTCCTCCAGTGCTCCTTCAGCATTTGAGTCAAGCATGGCATAGACCGAATCAAGTAAATTTGGCTGATTAAAGGTAAATAATGTTCCTTTTACCTGTTTTTCTTTGCGATAAGACGGCCGGTTCGCTTCGTAATAATTAGCTAAGCCCGTTGAATCATTGGCTGCCTTTGACCATATTTCCTCGTCCATAAGCTGAAACAACAAGATCCCTTCGCGGTATTCCCGGAGCAACATACGATAGTCAACATATTTCTCCTCCAGGTGCGCTTCTTCAAAAGCGAGCAAACTGGCATCGAAGTAATCCTGTCCCAAGCCATCTCTTTTTTCACCTTCCTGCAAGCCCCGGTCATTAATAAATTTCAGGTAGCCCGTAGTAGTAAAGGTGCTATCACCAATCCGAAACAATGACAACGTATCTTCAAGTGACAATGGTTTTGACAATAACTCGAATTGTTCGGCTTCCCATTCGCGGCTTAAGCGGTTAAGCAACGCCTGTCGTCCCATATCTGCGCGAACATCATTCTCGATTCGTTGTCGAATGGTTTCTTCAAGGTCCTGACGCTCCGGCATGCCAAAACGTTGTTCCATTCGAATAATATGCCAGCCAAAATCTGTGCGTACCGGATCTGATATTTCTCCCGGTCCCAGCGCAAAGGCTGCTTCCTGAAACTCAAAAGGCATTCTCCGCAAACCAAATGACTGAATGCGGCCCCCTACCCGGCTGGAATTTTGATCCTCCGAATATTCACTTACAAGTTGATTCCAGTCAACACCGCCAATCGCCTGGTCATGTATCTCAAATATTTTATTACGGGCCACTTGATCATTATCCGGATTATGACGAATCATAATATGCGCAACGGATACCTTATGATTTGCTGACCTGCGATCTGTAACCTGGAGAATGTGATAACCAAACTGGGTCCTTATGATATCCGATATGCTATCCACCGGCGTATTATAGGCGGCCGACTCAAATGGATATACCATCTGAAGTGATGTGAAATATTGTAAATCTCCTCCATTCTGTTTGGCAGATGGATCTTGTGAATACTCAGCCGCCAGCTTTTCAAATGATTCACCCCCGATTGCACGCTTACGAAGATCAGTGATGGTGTTGTATGCCTCCAGGGTGTCCTGTGGTGAGGCTTCTGCCGGTATTTGGATCAGTATATGCCGTGCGCGGATCTCTTCGGAAAACCGGTCGTAAGCCTCCTGGACGAGTTGGTCCGTTACTTTAGTTTCAGTGAGATAGGGTTGCTTGAGTTGTTTCTCGTAGGCTTTCATTTCATTACGGTACGATAGAGCGGTATCCATACCACGCTCTTTTGCCTCATGCACCTTCAGTTTAAAGTTCTCATAAAGCCTGAGGTATTCACGAACATCCTCCATGGTAAAAGCCTCTTCATTCCGGGCATTATTTTTTTCGTACACATAAATGAACTCATCCGCCATGATGCTGTCTCCTTCTATGTGGAAAAGTAGTGGATTATTCGTCTTGGTATTTGCCGTTTTCACAGGCTTGTCAACGGCACAGGCTGAAATCAGAATAAGGATAAGTAAAAAAGCGTTCTTCATTGAAAAGAATAGAGTCTGAAATGTTGCAAGTTTACTCCATTTGAGCCAAAAACTAAGAAAAGTTACGCAACTTCCTGCCCCGATCAGGATTTAGCAGGTACATTTTTTGTAAGCCGGCAGATATATTGCTTCTCTCCGGTCAAAATTTCAATTTTATCCATGATTCTCTTTACCAGGATCAATCCAACGCCACCCTTCCGGCCTGTTTTGACAATCTCATCCAGGTCAGGCGCCTTGTATTCATTGATATTAAAAATTTCTGAGTTATCTATAATATCAAATTCGATCCGGTCTTTTTTTACATTGATAGCGAGTCGCAATTGATGGGTTTCGTCACATCCATGGGAATGAATGATCAGATTGGCGCATACTTCGTCAACGGCTAACACAATCGTGCTAATATCCAATTCGGATACAGCGTGTTGTTGAAGTGTTTCTTCAACGAAATCGCGTATATCCTTCAGGTTATCCTTTGCGCATTGTGTTTTAAACCGGTATATCATGCCAGAAACTGTTCCGCCTCCTCACGGGTTTCCCTAATCTCCAGTAATTGATGGAGCCCGAGAATTTCAAAAACATGCGAAACCTTGGGGTGCAGGCCAAAAATTACCAGCAATATGTCTTTCTGTTTGATTTCTTCGAGGTAGGACATGAAGACACCAAGTCCTGCGGAGGAAATATATTGCAGCTTTGAGCAATCAATTAAAATCCTGTGATTGCCTGTTTCCAGCGCCTCTTTCATCGCATTATCCAGCTCTATTGACGAACTGGCATCCACTTCTCCAACTACACGAAGCACTTGCTTATTCCCTTCTTCTTTTCTTGTTATACTTACCATATCTCTATTACGTATTCTATTTCGGTTTGTTCATATACCTGGTTATTGAAATTTTATTATTACCGTAGTATAGTCATCATTGATTGCATCATTCCCAATAAACTCAAACAGCCGTTCAATAATAGCCCGTTGTATCTCATTGGCTGATCCTTCTTTATTCTCCTTCAATGCATTTCGTAAGCGCTCATAACCAAACTCTTCCCCCTGCTTGTTTTTAGCTTCTGTTATTCCGTCGGTGTAAAGGACCATGATGTCGCCCGGCTGATAGGAAATCGTATTCACTTCTATGTAATCCTTAAATGAATCATTCCGGATAATCCCCAGGCCCAGTCCCTTATTCTTAAAATAGCTTGCCTCATCACGTGCCTTGTTGTAATACAACGTCGGACAATGTCCGGCTCTTGAAAACTCTATCTTTTTTGTCGCACTGTCTATGATGTAATAGGAGGTGGTCACAAAAGATGCCTTATCCAGGCAACGAGCCAGCGCATCATTCGCCCGGATCATGAATTCTCCTGCTCCCATGTTTAATTGGGACAGGCTATGGAACATCCCCTTCATCTGTGACATGTGAAATGCAGCCGAAGTTCCTTTTCCTGAAACGTCACTAATCACCAGCGCAATCCGGTCCGGGTTAATGCGAAATGTATCATAATAATCACCCCCGACTTCATCAGCTGCCTCGGAAAAGGCAACGACTTCATAATCACCATTTGATTCCAATTCATCGGGCAATAAACTTCGCTGTACTTTTTTAGCAATTTTCAGCTCTTCCTTGTATCGTTCGTTCTCGAGCGCTTCGGATAGGAGTCGGAAATTTTCAATCGATATCCCGGCTTGATTCGTAAACGTTCCAATGATCTTGTGCATCTCCCTGTTAAAACCATCGGTTACGTCTTTTAACAGCACCAGCCTGCCCAGGTTTTCCTGCTTGATCATGATCGGGGAACTCATGATAGATCGGAACCTGGATCCCTTTATCAATTCAATATTTCTCGACTTGTCCGATCCGGTATCAAAAATGCCCTTTATGTTTTTTTGCCTGACAAAATTCTTAAGTGTCTGGATATCTTTCTCGGAAATATTGAAGGTGTGGTACTCCTGATTCCCATTCTCATAAATTTCAATCCAGGCGGCATCAGCAAATACAGTGGAGACCGCACTCTCCAGGAGAATATCATATACGCGGTCCTCACTTTGTTCGGTCTGAATCGACTGACTCAGGCGTTGAAAATTAACTACCTCCTCAAGTTTTTGCTCGAAAACGGAAGAAGTCGGAAGATTAAACAGGATGACCAGTAAAGAAAACAGGGCATAAATAAATATAAATGCCAGAATGGCCATGATGAATACATGGTCCTGGAAATCGATAAAATACGGCGATACGTCGCCCAGGTCTATCGTAAAACTGAATAGGGTAAATGTATAGTACCCCAGATAAAACATCGCCAGTAATATCAGCAGGATACTTTTCCATTTCTGTTTGAAATTGAGATAGGCGACCCATTTCATATTGGCCGACAGGAATATCCCTAGTATGACAAGTCCACCTGTATAATACCTACCAAACTCATCCAGGAAGGGAAAGGGAAATATTTCATAGAGCAAG
>CAYGOW010000075.1:11294-11827 GCA_964351425.1 uncultured Roseivirgaceae bacterium | reverse complement strand
ATGAGGTGGACGGTAATATCTATTCGAGATTCTCAAATCCGAACAGCAACGAACTGATTGATAAGCTTTGCTTGCTTGAAGGAGGTGAGGACGGGATGGCTACAGCCTCAGGAATGGCGGCGATGTACAGCAGTATGGCTGCGTTGCTGGAGCAGGGGGATCATATTCTGGCATCGCGCTCTCTTTTTGGATCAACCCACCAGGTTCTCACGCAAATTTTCCCTAAGTGGGGAATCAGCCATACGTACGCAGACCTGGATAAGCCAGAACTATGGGAATCACTCATACGGCCTGAAACCAAGCTTTTGTTTGTAGAAACACCTTCAAATCCCGGGTTAGACCTGGTGGACCTGGAATGGCTCGGTCAGCTGGCAAAAGAGAATAACCTCATTCTCATTGTTGACAATTGCTTTGCTACACCCTATTTGCAGCAACCATTGCGCTACGGGGCACACCTGGTATGTCATTCTACCACCAAATTCATTGACGGACAAGGCCGCACCGTGGGGGGCGCTGTTATCGGGGATGCTGAT
>CAYGOW010000075.1:8511-11284 GCA_964351425.1 uncultured Roseivirgaceae bacterium | reverse complement strand
TACGTTTTTTCTGTCGCCATACCGGTCCCAGTATGTCGCCATTTAACGCCTGGATATTATCAAAAAGCCTGGAAACACTTGCGGTTCGGCTGGACAGACATTGTGAGAATGCCTTAAAAATAGCCGAACACTTTGAAGGCCACCCGGAACTGGAGTTTGTAAAATATCCCTTTCTTCCCTCCCACCCGCAGTATAAGCTGGCTAAAAAGCAAATGCGCCACGGAGGCGGTTTATTGACCCTGGAGGTCAAAGGCGGTATCGAAAGAGGGAGTAAATTTCTGGATAGTTTAACCATGTGTTCGCTTACGGCAAACCTTGGAGATACACGGACTATCGCTACGCATTCGGCGTCAACAACGCATTCCAAACTAACCGAAGAAGAGCGACTGGCCGTAGGCATTACGCCCGGACTGGTTAGGATTTCAGTCGGACTCGAATATGTGGATGACATTATTAAGGACATAGAAAAAGCATTAACCCTATCCAAATGAAATTAAATACAAATTCAATTATCTGTTGCGTGTTTATGGTCGCTTGTATGTGTCCAGGACGCCACCCGTGTATCCCACCGGCAGATTGAATTATGTCAAAGACAAATTTTCAAAGGCTTCAGGGATACTCTCTGAAGCCTTTTTTTTATCACTCAATTTTATCAAATGAAACAAAAAACAAATTCTACAATTGATTCGCGTGCCGCCAATGATATCGCGGATTTGCGGCAAAAAATTACTGAGTACAGCAATGGGAACATCCCGGAAGAACGCTTTAAAGCCTTTCGATTGACCCGTGGCGTTTACGGACAGCGGCAGCCCGGAGTCCAGATGTTCCGGATTAAAATCCCGGGAGGTGGAATGACATCGGATCAGCTTATTCGAATGGCAGATCTGTCTGATCAATATACGAACGGCAATCTTCATTTAACCACCCGACAGGATATTCAACTTCACTATATTCACCTGGAGGACACACCTTCGCTATGGGAAAGCCTTGAAGAGGTTGGTATCACGACAAAAGAAGCTTGTGGTAATACGGTGCGTAACATTACTGTTTCGGCTCTTGCTGGCATAGATCCGGACGAACCCTTTGATGTTACCCCATACGCATTGGCTACGTTTCAGTATTTCTTGCGTAATCCCGTTTGTCAGGAAATGGGGAGAAAGATAAAAATTGCATTTAGCTCCGGAAGCAAAGATACAGCGCTCACATTTCTCCATGATTTCGGCTTCATTCCAAAAGTTGAACAAGGGAAACGCGGCTTCTCGGTATTTATTGGTGGCGGTCTGGGTGCACAGGCTATCCCTGCGCGCAAGACAACAGACTTCTTGTCCACCGACGAACTCATCCCTTATCTGGAAGCTGCCTTACGGGTATTCGATCGGTACGGCGAACGCGAAAAGCGATTTAAAGCCCGCCTGAAGTTTCTCGTGGATGAAAAAAGAGGGATTGGCCTGGAAAAATACCTTTCTCTCGTGAAGTCAGAATTGAAAGCATTGAAGAATAAACGACATGTGATTGAGGTGGAGGAACTTACCATACCACCCCAAAAATCCGTCCCTTCGCTGCCTTCTCCGACAGACGAGGGCTACAGCACCTGGCTAAAAACCAATGTGGTAAAACAAAAACAGGATGACTTAAATGCGATAAAATTACAAATTCCACTGGGCGACCTATCGTCAGCTCACGCTCGAGCCATTGCCAACCTCGTAAAAACCCATGGGAGTAATCAACTCAGGGTAACCATTGGTCAGGGACTGTACCTCCTGCATATTCCTACGTCATCTTTACCCTTCTTTTATCGTCAATTACAAAAACTGGACTTCGCCAAACCCGGTGCTGAGACCCTCGCCGACATTACCGCATGCCCGGGTACTGACACTTGCAACCTGGGGGTAACGAACAGCACAGGGATTGCCAATGTACTGGAAGAGGTTATTCGTACGGAATACGCTCACTTCATTACCGAACATGATCTTCACATTAAGATCAGTGGCTGTATGAACTCGTGCGGACAGCACATGATTGCCAACATCGGGTTTCATGGAAGTTCGATCAAGCACAATAAAAAAGTTGTTCCAGCCCTCCAGGTAGTTATTGGCGGGGGCGTTTCTCCCGACGGAGAAGGGTTCATTGCGGACAAGGTGATAAAGCTACCTACAAAGCGCATCCCGGATGCACTCCGCCTGATTCTTGATGATTATGAGTCCTTCCAGGCTGAGGAGGAGTACTTTAACCGCTATTACCAGCGCAAGGGTAAAATATACTTTTATGACCTTTTAAAGCCTTTGGCCAATCTTGATACGCTACAGCCTGAAGAATACATTGACTGGGGGGAAGAATTGTCCTTTACCCCGGAAATAGGTGTTGGAGAATGCGCCAGTGTCATCTATGATGTTGTGGCCACAATTATTGAAGATGCCCGCGAAAAAGTCGACGCCGCACATCAATCCATTCAGGTTAATCGGCTTGCCGATGCCGCGTATCATGCCTACAGCGCTTTTGTCATTGGTGCAAAGGCCCTGCTGCTAAGTGTAGACGTTCATTGCAATACCCATATCGGCATCATCCAGGATTTTGATAAACACTTTGTAGAAACCGGGATTTTTGCCTTTGATCCAGGTTTCCAGGAAGTGGTCTTGCAAAAGGAGGCCTATAATGAGGAGCGGACCAGGACCTACCTGGAAAATGCCGAAAAATTTCTGAATGATATCGTTCGATATCGCGAAATACTACCGGATCGGGCCGTTGAAAAACAAGTCATTGGTAACTATTATAA
>CAYGOW010000075.1:0-8501 GCA_964351425.1 uncultured Roseivirgaceae bacterium | reverse complement strand
AAGCGTAACACATGAAATATTCAAAATTAACCTTGGTTGGAGCTGGTCCGGGAGACCCGGAATTAATAAGCCTCAAAGGGGTGCGTGCACTGCGCGAAGCAGATGTCATCCTGTATGATGCACTCGTTCATCCTGACCTTCTGAATTATGCGAAACCTAATGCACGGATTGAATTTGTGGGTAAACGTTCCGGTAAGCATTCCTTCATGCAAACCGAAATTAATGAGCTCATTGTAGCGTATGCCCTCACGGAAGGTCATGTGGTTCGCCTGAAAGGCGGAGATCCATTTATCTTTGGAAGAGGTAAGGAAGAAATAGAATATGCCGAGACATTCGGCATCACATGTCACTGCATCCCTGGTATTTCAAGCATCACACTTCCGGGTTATTATGGGATACCATTGACCAGGCGAGGAGTTAATGAAAGCTTTTGGGTGGTCACCGCCACTACCAGCAGCGGCAAATTATCTAACGATGTATCCCTTGTTGCCCAATCCAGTGCAACCGGTGTATTCCTCATGGGGCTTGGAAAAATAGATCAGATCTCTGAGGCTTACCAACTTGCAGGGAAGTCCCATACCCCTGCTGCTATCATTTCCAGGGGATCGTTGCCCGAAGGGCAAGTGTATTACGCGAATGCAGGAAGCCTTGAGGAAATCAGGGAGCGTTACCAGCCTGAAGCACCTGCACTCATTGTGATCGGTGATGTCGTTGGTACGCATCCCTACTTTTATCAACTTGTAAAGCAATTGAAAGATGAACAACTCAAATAATGGAAATGTATTATTCCCGATTTTTCTTAAACTTCAGGAGTTCACCACGCTCGTCGTTGGTGGCGGAGCCGTCGGATTGGAAAAAGTAGAAGCCTTGTTGAAGAATGACCCGCAGGCGTCAATCAGACTTGTGGCACCGGAAATCAAACAAGAATTGGTTGATTTAAGCAATGCTCATAACATTGTCTTACACAAGCGTCCGTTCTCTGAAAATGATCTGGATAACATTCGGTTGGTAGTCTTAGCAACCGATTCTCGTGCACTTCATCAGGAGATTCTATCACAGGCGCATGCCCGCCAATTACTGGTAAATGTCGCTGACACGCCCGATTTATGTGATTTTTACCTGGGCAGTACGGTGAAAAAAGGAGACTTAAAGATAGGTATTTCAACCAATGGAAAATCTCCCACCCTGGCAAAACGATTCAGGGAAGTGCTTGAAGAAATTCTCCCGGTTGAGACACAGTCCTTGTTAACTAATCTTCGCGCAATCAGGGATCGGTTACAAGGAGATTTCTCAGAGAAAGTCAGAAAACTAGATGAGATAACGGCTTCGCTTCGCCCCTAGTCATTGCTCGCTTCCGGGTTGGGAAATAATTCATTTTCATCTTCTCCCGGCCGGGGTTTAAGACAGGCAAAATCTTTCTCAATCAGTAAATGTAGCGTATCACCTCCCGGAAGTGGCTGATCGGCGGATAACCCTACTTGGTTGCCTGAGACCCATTTCCTGCCTGTGGTTTCAGGAATGGTTATAAGTATTTGGTTATCCAGAAAGGACGCTTCAATTTGCTCGCTTTCGGAATAGCGCAGGGAATATTTTAACTGAGTTATCCCAAAGTTAATCTCCTCAGAAACAATCCCGTCTGTCGATAATTCCTCAATATCAGGAATACTCAAACGTAGTCGCAGGCTGTTGCCCAGTATTCGAATCTTCATGAAAATTTGATGCGTTCTTTGTGTGAATAGCAATTAAACGAATTATTTCTAACGAATCCCAGGAGCGTGATCCCCATTTCATTAGCCAGAGCTACTGCCAGGCTGCTGGGTGCACCAACGGCAGCTATAACAGGGATACTCGCCCTGGCGGCCTTTTGCACAAGTTCAAAACTTGCACGTCCGCTTAACATCAGAAACCCCTGAGAAAAACGATTTTTGGTGACCCATTCCGCGCCGATCAACTTATCCACGGCATTATGTCGCCCAACATCTTCGCGCATGCACAACAATTCTCCTTCAGCACTAAATAACCCTGCTGCATGCAATCCCCCTGTATGTTCGAATACCTGTTGCGCATTACGCAGTTGATCGGATGCACCGTGAATAGCCGATGCTGAAATAATCACTTCATCGACAATTGGGTTGCATGCTACCCGAACCGACTCGAGGCTACCTTTGCCACACACCCCGCAACTGGATGATGTATAAAAATTACGCTGAAGTTCTTCGCGGTTTACCTCAATTGATGGGGCTAGAATAGCTTTTACAACATTCTCCCGCTCATCCGGGCCCGAAACAGTTTCACAATAACGGACGGATAGCAAATCATCCGGAGAATGTATAATGGCTTCTGTAAACAGAAACCCTGTAGCCAGCTCCAGGTCATCGCCAGGCGTCCGCATGGTCACCGCCAGTTGCATTTGCTGCCGGTCTCCTTCCGCCCCGAACTCAATGCGGATTTCCAAAGGTTCCTCCACGGCAAGCAAATCCTTGTCCACAGCAGCAGGGTCCTGGCTACGAACGAGTCCAATCGGGGCAACAGATGGTCGGCTCATCACGATAATCCTGTTATTTTACCGTCATTAGTAATGTCCATGCCGGTTGCTGCGGGCTGCGCAGGCAAACCAGGCATGCGAAGCATATTTCCTGTAATGGGAATGGTAAACCCGGCCCCTGCGGCTATCTCAATTTCGCGAACGGTGATGGTAAAATTCTGAGGACGACCAAGCACCTTGGGGTCATCACTAAATGAATTCTGTGTTTTAGCAATACAAACAGGTTTATCATCCAATCCCAGGCGCTCGATCTTTTTCATATTTTGCCTGGCTTTCGGCAGATATTCGACATCGCGCGCACCATATACCTTCCGGCAGATTGCATCGATTTTATCGCGCACCGACCAATTCCAGTCGTACACCGGTTTATATTTCCCATGAAATCCTTCCGCTTCTTCTGCGACCAATTCCGCCAATTCGATTGCTCCATCACCCCCTTTTTCCCAGCTCTCACAGACAGACACCTTTATCTTTTGTTTCGCACACCAATTGATGAGAATATCAATTTCATCCTGGCTATCAGTAATGAACCGATTCAGTGAAACAACGGCAGGCAAGCCATAGAGCCGGATATTTTCCACATGTTTTTCGAGATTGGCCAACCCTTTAACCAGCGCAACAGTATTCGGCTCTTTCAATTCTGCCAGTGGTTGTCCGCCGTGGTACTTGAGCGCCCGGATGGTGGCTACCAGAACTACCGCCTGCGGACTGAGTCCACTGTATCCGCACTTTATATCCAGGAATTTTTCCGCGCCCAAATCGGCACCAAACCCTGCTTCTGTCACCACATAATCGGATAATGACATCCCCATTTTGGTCGCAATAACCGAATTCGTGCCTTGCGCGATGTTGGCAAAAGGACCTCCATGAATGATGGCCGGATTACCTTCCAATGTTTGTACCAGATTAGGCTTCAGTGCATCCTTCAATAAAATGGCCATGGCTCCCTGCGCATTCAGGTCACGGGCAAAAACTGCCTGGCCATCAAACGTGTCCCCAATATAAATATTCCCCATTTTCTCCTTGAGGTCATCCATATCCTGGGCGAGGCAAAGAATCGCCATAATCTCTGAGGCCGCGGTAATATTAAACCCGGTTTCCCGCATGATACCCCCCGGTTTCCCGCCCATTCCGGAAACAATATTGCGTAATGACCGGTCATTCATATCCATGACCCGCTTCCATTCAACCGTCCTGGGATCAATAGTTAAATTACCTTTTGCCGACTGTATATTATTATCGATCAATGCAGCCAACAGGTTATTTGCCTTCTCAATAGCCGCAAAGTCGCCCGTAAAATGGAGGTTGATGTCTTCCATAGGTATCACCTGGGAATAGCCACCCCCGGCAGCTCCCCCTTTCACACCAAATACCGGCCCGAGTGATGGTTCACGTAAGACGACTGTCGTCTTTTTTCCAATTTTATTTAAGCCTTCTGTCAGACCGATTGAGGTTGTTGTCTTTCCTTCACCGGCTGGAGTTGGCGTCATAGCCGTCACCAAAATCAATTTGGACTTTTTTACCCGCTCTTCATCAATAAGATGTAACGGCAATTTGGCTTTGTACTTTCCGTAGAGCTCCAGGTGTGACTCGTCAACACCGAGTCCGGAGGCAATATCAGTAATGAACTTTAACGGAATGGATTGGGCGATTTGAATATCGCTGGGGATCGAGGTCATAAGAACGTCGTATATATTTATTCTGCTAAATTTACAGTATTAGGCAAACAAATCAGGAATCGCCCCAAGATTTCGTCATGGAATTTCATTTTAAACAATTCAGTCTTAATCAAGAGCGCTCGCCGATGAAAGTAGGTACGGATGGCGTATTGCTGGGTGCCTGGGCTTCGTGCACCCATTGCAGGAATGCCCTCGATGTAGGCACCGGCACCGGTTTGCTTAGCCTGATGCTGGCACAGAAATGCGAAGAATTAAATATAACTGCCATCGAGCCCAATACGGACGCTTTCAACGAAGCATTTCTAAATGCTCAAAATAGTCCCTGGAACAAAAGAATTACCTGCCTGAATGAATCCTTTCAAGACCATTCGCCCCAGGCACCTTACGACCTGATCATTTCCAATCCGCCCTTCTATGAAGCGAATACATCCATCGATGGCTCCGGCCGCATGCAGGCACGACAATCTGTCCATCTGCCACCAGAAGATTTATTTTCAGGGATTTCGAATTGGCTGGCACCTGATGGCAAATTTCAAGTCATATGGCCGGAAGAAACCGTTCGCCGGTTTATTCTCCAGGCAGCGGAATACCAACTATACCTGAGAAAACAGTTACTCATACAACCCCGAAGTAATCAACCGGTTAATCGGAGAATAATGGAATTTCACCGTCATCGCGGACCCATACAACAGGACACACTTGCCTTGCGTATTGGTAAAGAAATGACACCGGAATACCGTGAATTAACCTCAGATTTTTACCTGGAGAATACTTAAAAGCCTGAATTATAGCGAGAAGGCATTCCCGGAGAATCAAATTAATCTTACATATTTCATAATTAATCAATTCGTTCTTCTATCTTTACATCGATAATGGGGCTTATTGGACAACGCCTGATTGCAGCAACCCTTCGATTACGCTACCTCCCTAATCTCGAATATCAGTATTTTATTTATTATTATTATTTTCTTTTAAGATGAACATTTTTGTAGCGAAGTTAAACTTCAAAACTACCAGTGAAGCTCTTCAGCAATGCTTTGAGGAGTATGGCGAAGTATCCTCGGCCAAAGTAATTTTTGACCGTGAAACACAACGATCCAAAGGATTCGGGTTTGTAGAAATGCCCGACGACGAAGAAGCTGAACAAGCAATCCGTGAACTGAATGAAAGCGAACTTGATGGTCGTACCATCGTAGTAAAAAAAGCACGACCTAAGACGAGCAATTACTAATCAATATCATCAACAGTTTTATTCATCCCTTTCGGTTCGCCGGAAGGGATTTTTTTATGCCTGTTCCCGGAGAATGATGGAAACAGCATCCGGCAAATCCTTTGCATAGGCATCTGCATGGTCGCTGTTTTGATATATCACCTGGATGGTATTGATTCCCATTTTTCTGGCCGGGATAAGATCCCGGTCTTTATCACCAATCATCCAGCTTGCGGCAGGGTCAAACCGAAATCGGGACAAGGCTTTTTCAAACAAAAGGGTACCCGGTTTTCTTGATAATGATTCTGATACCGAAGGGTGCCCGGGAGCATAATAAAAGGCTTCGATCAGTCCGCCGCAACTTTCTTGTATAATTTGGTGACATCCGCGCATGTCCTCGCGGGTATACAACCCCTGGGCAATTCCGGATTGGTTCGTGATGACCGCCAAACCGAATCCGGCATCATGAAGTTGTTGCAAGGCCGCAGGTACACCTGGCAAAATTTCCAGATGATCAGGAGAATACACGTAATCAGGCCGGTCCGCATTGAGCACTCCGTCCCGGTCGAGTAAAACATATCGTTTCTTTTCTGCCATTCGGCAAAGGTACTGAAGTCCGTGTAATATGAATGAGAGTATTTATAGATTGAACCCTACAAAGTCTGGTAAAACGTGTAAAGTGATTACCATAATCCTCATTCAGGCAGGATTTAAGCCTCTTTTGCGCATTCTTTGTCCGGATATATCATTCTGGTGCCCCCGACTATCTATCTGATTTGTGGAAAAACTCATCGCTTTTGTGGATAATTCAACGGAAACCATTGCCATGGTTTCCGTGATAAATTACTATTTTAGATGATCATATTACTATTTCATGACTAACGACTCCCTTGTTATAATTCCTACCTACAATGAAAAGGAGAATATTGAGCAAATCATTCATGCCGTATTTTCGTTACCAAAATCGTTTGATGTCCTCATAATCGATGATGGTTCACCTGACGGCACTGCTTCCATTGTTAAGTTCATTCAAAAACAAACCAACGAGCATCACGCTTTGCACCTCATTGAGCGGGAAGGAAAAATGGGGCTGGGCACTGCCTACCTCAAGGGATTCCAGTTTGCTCTTGACCAGGGCTATAATTACATCTTCGAGATGGATGCGGATTTTTCTCATAATCCAAAAGACCTGGAGCGTCTTTATGAGGCATGCGCTATCGAAGGCTATGACATGGCGATCGGATCCCGCTATGTTTCAGGGGTGAATGTGGTCAACTGGCCAATGGGTCGCGTCATGATGAGTTATTTTGCGAGTCATTACGTCCGTTTCATCACGGGTATGCCGATCAATGATACGACAGCGGGCTTTGTTTGCTTTCACCGACGGGTACTAGAACGAATTGACCGGGAGAATATTCGATTTATCGGGTATGCTTTTCAAATCGAAATGAAATTTACAGCCCTGATGCATGGTTTTCGGCTCAGGGAGGTCCCTATTGTATTCACGGACCGAACACGTGGTAAATCAAAAATGTCAGGATCTATTTTCAAGGAGGCTTTTTTTGGCGTCATCCAAATGAAAATCAATAGCTACTTTAAAAAATACCTGCCCGTTCATGCCACCCAAGCCATGGAATCAGTTGAGGTCTAATTTCCAGTCTGCCGTATAACTGACTTTCCCTTCGTCCAGCAACTCCCTGACCACTTCCAGGACTTTTTTTTCATCATCTTTTCCGAATTGGCCGACCAGCTTTTCAACAGCAAGACTTTCATTTTGTAACATTTCCAGAATGTGCTCGTGCATCCGCCTATCCTCCTCTTCCTCTATGGCATGCTTTCTTTCGAGGCATATGTCACACACTCCGCAGGGATGACTTTTTTCCTCACCAAAATAATGACTGATAAAGAGTGATCTGCATTGCTCAACATTCTTGACATAAGCATTCATGACTTCCATTTTTTCCCGCGCATGATCCCTGCGCTCCGCAAGACGCTCCGTGTCAATGGTCATTCGATTGGCATCCTGACGGGGTTGAAGGAATACAAGTTGTGGCTTCTCCTTCCTCGGATCGTAGGAAATCACCCCCGCCTCGTCCATCTGAGCCAATGCGCGGGTAACGTCTTCCAGGCCTCTGTTTAAAACCGAAGCAATTTTGGTTTCTTCAATGGTTAAAAAATGACTCATCAGTTCGCCTCCGTATAACCGCAGCAGTGCTTTTATATACGGTTCATGGATCTCATGCGCTATCTCATATTTGTATAATTCGGTTTTATCCACCGCAAACATAACGCGGGATGGGTTCTTAAACCCTTCATTCAATTGCAACAACCCTTGCTCCTCCATTCGCTTCAGGGCATGGTACGCCCGGAGGGGTTCAAAATGATATATTTCAGAAAAGTGGGTCAAGTCAAAATCAAACGATTTTTCCATTCCGCTCCCTATGGCAAGTTTTAGATAATTCGCCAGGGCCTGGTAAACCTGCTTCAAATAATCTGCTTCAGGATGCTGTAAATGCAACTGCTTCTCCATTAGTTCACTGTCCGACGGGGTGTACAACAAAACCGCGTAGGCACGTTTCGTATCCCGTCCGGCCCTTCCCGCCTCCTGGTAATACGATTCCATATCCGGGGGAATCTCGTAGTGAACGACGGTTCGGACATCGGATTTATCAATGCCCATTCCAAACGCGTTGGTGGCCACAATGACGCGTGTGCGGCCCGTAACCCAGTCATGTTGCCGGCTCGAGCGAACTTCACCGGATAATCCGGCATGGTAAAAGGTAGCACTGATGTCGCGCTGTATCAGGAAACGGGCCAGATCAACAGTGCCCTTCCTCGAGCGAACATATACAATGGCACTTCCTGGAACATTCGTAAGAATCTCCATTAATTTTCGGTCTTTGTCTTCCTCTACACGAACAGCATAAGACAAGTTAGGTCTGGCGAAGGAGCGTTGGAATATTTTGACATTATCCAGAAACAACCTGGAGACAATGTCTTTTTTGACGGGAGGGGTAGCCGAAGCTGTCAGCCCGATAAAAGGCACCGGCGCAGCCAGATGTTCACG